>JAOPVG010000238.1 GCA_025966255.1 Jatrophihabitans sp. | reverse complement strand
GACGAGCCGGTCGTCATGTACCTGCGCAAGCAGGGCCCCGGCGAGGTCACGGCCGCGGACATCGCGCCGCCGGCCGGTGTCACGGTCCACAACCCGGATCTGCACATCGCGACGATCAACAAGAAGGGCCGGCTCGAGATCGAGCTGGTCGTCGAGCGGGGCCGGGGCTACGTCACGGCCACGCAGAACAAGCAGGCGGGCCAGGAGATCGGCCGCATTCCGGTCGACTCGATCTACTCGCCGGTCCTGAAGGTCACGTACGCCGTCGAGGCCACCCGGGTCGAGCAGCGCACCGACTTCGACCGGCTCGTCGTCGATATCGAGACCAAGTCCTCGATGACGCCGCGCGACGCCGTCGCCAGTGCCGGGCACACGCTCGTCGAGCTGTTCGGTCTGTTCCGCGAGCTGAACGAGGAGGCCGAAGGCATCGACGTCGGCCCGTCGCCGGCCGAGGTCGCCGACATCGCGGCGTTCTCCATGCCGATCGAGGATCTCGACCTCACGGTGCGCTCGTACAACTGCCTCAAGCGCGAGGGCATCCACACCGTGGGTGAGCTCGTCGGACGCAGCGAGGCCGACCTGCTCGACATCCGTAACTTCGGTTCGAAGTCGATCGACGAGGTCAAGGTCAAGCTGGCCGGCCTCGGCCTCGCGCTGAAGGACAGCCCACCCGGATTCGCCCTCCCGACCTCGGTCGATTCCTACGGCGAGGACGACTTCGTCGACGACACCGACTACGCCGAGACCGAGCAGCTCTAAATGCTCGCCCACCTCTAGGAGCACCACATGCCCACGCCCACCAAGGGAACCCGCCTCGGCGGCAGCCCTGCGCACGAGCGGCTGATGCTGGCGAACCTGGCGACCTCGCTCTTCGAGCACGATCGCATCGCCACCACTGAGGCCAAGGCCAAGCGGCTGCGTCCGCTGGCCGAACGCCTCATCACGTTCGCCAAGCGCGGTGACCTGCATGCCCGTCGTCAGGTCATGACCGTCATCCGGGACAAGGACGTCGTGCACAAGCTGTTCGCCGAGATTGCCCCGAAGATGGCGACCCGACCGGGCGGCTACACGCGGATCATCAAGACCAACCCGCGTAAGGGCGACAACGCGCCGATGGCCATCATCGAACTGGTCGAGGAGTACTCCTCGGTGACCAGCGAGGCCGAGAAGGCGCGGGGCACCAAGTTCGCGGCGGCCAACAAGCCGACCGGACGCACCAGGGAGCTCGCCGAGGACGCCGCGGCGGAGTCGCCGACGGCGGCCGCGGTTGCGGTCTCGGCCGACGACGACGAGCCGACGACGGAAGCTGCCGACGAGGCCTCCCTCGAGGCCGGCGAGGACGAGGGTGGCCTGTCCGCCCTCGGCCTGTCCTCGGACGACGCGGAGGACGCCGCTGAGGCTGCCGACGACGTCGTGGGCGACGAGCCGGAAGCCGGTGGCGAGCTCGCCGAGAAGCCGGCCGACGACGAGAAGTAAGCACTGCACGACGCTGTACCGATGCACGACGTGATCGAGGCGGGCCCGCAACAGCGGGTCCGCCTCGACGTTTCTTATGACGGGACGGATTTCGCCGGCTGGGCCGTGCAGCCGCAGCAGCGCACCGTCCAGGGCGTGCTCGAAGAGGCGCTCGCAACTGTGCTGCGGCTGCCGCAGGTTGGTTTGACCGTGGCCGGGCGTACCGACGCGGGCGTGCACGCTCGTGGCCAGGTGGCTCATCTGGACGTGCCGGAGCCGATCTGGGCGACCACGGGGGAGCAGTTGCTGCGCCGGCTGGCCGGCGTGCTGCCGCCCGATGTCCGGATCACCGGGGTGCGGGCCGTCCCGCATGAGTTCGACGCTCGCTTCGGCGCTCTGTGGCGACGGTATGAGTACCTGATCAGCGATGCGCCTCACGGGGTGGACCCGCTGCATCGCCACCAGGTTCTGGGCTGGCCGCGGCGACTCGACACCGAGGCCATGGCCGAGGCGGCCACCCGGCTCGTCGGCCTGCATGACTTCGTGGCGTTCTGCCGCCGGCGCGAGGGCGCAACGACTGTCCGCCAACTGCAGGAACTCACAGTGACCCGCAGCGGCCACGACATCGTCTGCACCGTGGTGGCCGACGCGTTCTGCCATTCGATGGTGCGCTCGCTCGTCGGGTCGCTCATCGCGGTCGGGGAGGGACGGCGGCCGGCCGATTGGCCGGGCGGTCTGCTCGAGCGGGATCGCCGCGCGGATGACGTGACGGTGGCCGGCGCGCGCGGCCTCACGCTGGTCGCGGTCGGCTATCCGCCCGACGATGAGCTGGCCATCCGCGCCGAGGAAACCCGCGTGAAGCGCGAGCTTCCGCGCCGCTGACGATCGGTTCGCCGAAAGCGTGATACCTGGGGATCGCTATGGCGATCCAGGAGCATCACACTATTTTGGCGGCGTTGGCGCGCAGGAAGGTGTCCACCCCGGCGTCGACGGCGCGGCGGATTACCTTGTCGGGCAGCTTCTTGGTGCCGTGCTCGGTGAGCTCTGGGATTTCCGCGGAGATCAGGGCGAGGAATTGCCGGGCGGCCAGCGCCGGATCCCCGAGGTGCAGGTAACCGGCGTTGCCGAGCATGGCCAGCCGGCCGGACAGCGCCTCGAGAATCGGTTCGATGGCCTTGACCCGGACCGTCCGGTAGACCTCGGGATCGCGTCCCGATTCGGCAGCGATCATGCGTTGCAGGAACGTGGCGCAGGGACTGCGCTGGCACTCGACGAGCTTGCTCCCCAGCTCGTGCAGGCTGGCTTTCCAACGGCTCGGCGAGAGGTCCAGGCGCTGGATCACGGCCAGCGCGTCGGCATTCTGTTCCACCGCGGAGTCAGCCACCGATTCGCGGAACAGTTGCTGCTTGCCGCCGAAGTAGCTGTAGACGGTGGGCTTGGAGACGCCGGCCGCCGCGGCGATCGCATCCACGCTCGCGCGCTCGTAACCCTCGTCGCCGAAGATGGGTGCGGCGGCGTCGAGGATGAGGCGGCGCTTGTCGGTTCGGGTCGCGCGACGTACTTCGGTGGTCACAGTCCAAGCATACCGCCATGATTGACCTACTACACCGTGTAGTTTAGTTTCGAGTTATGCCAGTCAACAAGACGAAGACCGATCACCGACCGGACACGGCGGCACCTACCGACTCCGGGACCATCGCGGCGCCGAGCGATCCGGCGACGAACGGGTCGACGGCGGCGCTCGTCGCACTCGGGCTGGCCGCACTGCTGGCGGTAATGGACGGCACCATCGTGGCGGTCGCCCTGAAGCCGCTGTCGGTGGCCTTCGGCTCGCCGCTCACGACTGTCGTGTGGGCCACCATCGGCTATCTGCTGGCCGCCGCGACCATGCTTCCGCTGTTGGGGTGGGCGAGTGCCCGCTTCGGTGGACGAGCTGTGTTCCTCACCGGGCTGGCGCTGTTCGTGCTCGGCTCGGCGCTGTGCACGGTGGCCTGGTCAGCGGGTGCGCTGCTGGCGTTCCGGATCGTCCAAGGCTTCGGCGGCG
>JAOPVG010000210.1 GCA_025966255.1 Jatrophihabitans sp. | reverse complement strand
TCGCCGACGCGCCCGCACCGGTCGATGTCGTCAAGATCGACTGCGAGGGCGGCGAGTACGACCTCGTGCTCGGCTCGAAGCCGGAGAGTTGGGCCAACGTGCAACGGGTCGTCATCGAGCACCACCCGGTCCCCGGGCACGCCTGGCCGGAATTGCGCGACTACTTCGCCGCAGCCGGCCTCACTGTGCAGGACATCGACGAGGCCGGCGTGCACGGCTGCGTCTGGCTCTCCCGCGAGCAGCTGGCCTCCGTCGAAGCCTGAGCGTGGTTCGCCTTCCGCCGCGACTGCGGCCGCTGTTCCCGTATCTCAAGCCGGCCTACGTAGCGGCCACGCGGCTGGCCGCACCGTCGATGCAGCTCCTGAGTCGTCGGCGCGGCGGTCTGCTTCCCACCGGCACCGTCGACACGATGGAGGCGGCTGCGGCCACGTCGGGCGGCATGAGTTTCGTCGCGCGCCCGGCGGAGACGATCACCCGCCCGGCGCTGCGCGGCCGGCCTGCGGCACTACGGCTGACCGATCGCAGCGACGGCGAGCACGTCGACCGGGTGGCCCTCGCCGAACTGCCGGGCGGGCGGGTGCTCGGCCCGCACCGGGCCGTCATCACCGGCCGCGGCGATCTCGTGACGGAGGTCAGCCGCTACTTCGGCACCCGCCGCGGCCGCGAGCACCCGCTGTTCCTGAACCCCTTTCCCGATAGCCCGTTAGAGGTCGACGGACGCCTCGGTGTGCTCGCCTCCCGCGGCGACACGAACTACTACCACTTCCTCTTCGACGCGCTGCCTCGAATCGGGGTACTGGAGCAGTGCCGCGACGTCGCGCCGGTCGACCGCTGGTACGTGCCGGTGCAGACCCGCTTCCACCACGAGTTGCTCGACCTTTTCGGCATCCCGCCCGCGCAGCGCGTAGACGCCGCCGAGCACCCGCATGTCCGGGCCGAGATGCTGGTCGTGCCGGGGCCGCCGGCGATGACCGAGAAGAACCCGCCGTGGGTCGTGCAGTTCCTGCGTAGTCGACTGTTGCCGCAGGTGGACGTGACCGGCGCGCGGCGGCGCATCTACGTCACGCGCGGACCGTCGGCGAACAATCGCTCCGTCATCAATGAAGCGGCCGTGCTCCGGCTGCTGACCGACCGCGGCTTCGAGCCGGTCGATCCCGGCGCGATGTCGGTCGCCGAGCAGATCCAGGCCTTCGCGACTTCCGACCTGATCGTTGCGCCGCACGGCGCCGCGCTTGCGAACCTCGCCTTCGCGAGTGCCGGCGCGGGGGTGGTCGAGTTGTTCCCGGCCGGCTGCGTACTTCCCGACTACTGGCGGCTGTCCTGCGGCGTGCCCGGCCTGCGCTACCGCTACCTGTCCGCGCCGGGCGGCCCACGCCGAGCGACGCGCGGATCGGCAATCGTCCGGGACATCGATGTCGACCTCGACGCGCTGGCCGCGACGTTGGACGAGCTCTGACCGATTGCCTCAGCCGTGCTTGAGGTGCTCCTGGGTGTCGGCCCATTCCATGATCGCGGTCGCGAGTTCGGTGCCGATGACCCGATGCATCTCGGGCGTGTAGTGGAAGCCGTCCGGGGTGGCCAGATCGAGATCGCCGCCGGCGTGTTCGGCGATGAGCTCAGTGGTGCGGAAGTACCGAATGTCCGGCGAGTCCTGGCGTTCGACCATTCCGGCGATGGTCTTGTTCATCACAGCCATGCGCGCAGTCATGCCGGGGAACCAGCTGCGGAAGCGTTTCGCCGGCGGCTGCAGTTCGAACACGAACACCAGCGGGCTGTGCATGAACCGGATGCGGCCGATGAGCTTTTCCAGATCGGCCGCCACGCGCAACGGGCGCGATTTGCGAATGTTCGGATCCAGGGTCGTATCGAGCTTGGCCTGCAGCTTCGCCAGGCTCATCCAGAACGGACGCAGCAGTACCTTGCGGTAGCGCTCACGGATGCGACCCGGCCGCGACCTGAGGCTGTTCGCGTGCCGCTCGAGCCACCACGGCAGCATCAGGTGAATCGTCTCGTAGTGGCCGTAGACGAGGACGACGACGTCGGGCGAATAGCCCACCATCTCGCGTTCCCAGTGGCGCAACGTGTCCTTCGTCCGCTCCGACGCCACGGAGATCGTGCGCACCTCGACCGGCCGTCCGGCCGCGAGCAGCGATGCCTCGATCGCGCGCGGGAAGGTGAAGTCGGTGCGCGGGCCACCCATGGGTGAGGCCGTGCCCACCGTCGAGGCGCCCTTGACGAGGATGCGGATCGGCAGCGGAAGCGCCTCGGCCATGATGTCGCCCCCGGGGGTGTAGGGCCTGATGCAGGACTGGATCGAAGAATCGCTGAGGCTAGCAGCGAGCACACTACCGACGGGCGCCGGCACCAACACGAACGGCATCGAAACCCATACGCCGCAGGCGCCTTGTACTAGGGTCTTGGCGTGTCTTCATCCGGGTCCGGCGACCAATCGAGCTTCCGCGACTTGATCTTCTCGGACCTCGCGCGGCACCGCACCGACGGTAAGCCGACATGGCTGCACGTGATCGTCCGCAGCATCGCGATTCCGGGGATGCTCGCGTCGGTGATCCTGCGTTCGCAGCAGTGCCTGTACCGATCGGGACATATCCGCCTGGCGGGGTTGCTCCGGATGGTCGGCACCATTCTCGTCGGTGCCGACTTCGGGCCGGGAATGAAGATCGGCACCGGTCTGATGATCGCCCACCCGGTCGGAGTGACGATCGGCTACGGCCTGACGATCGGCAATGACGTGACGCTCGCCGGCGGGGTCACCGCAGCAGCGCGGCACTACGACCGCACCGGCCCGCAGGAGTTCGCCACCATCTGTGACGGCGTGACGCTCGGCGCCCACGCCGTGCTCATCGGCAACGTGCGGGTGGGCAAGAACTCCACCGTGGGCGCGAACTCGGTCGTGGTGACCGACGTCCCGGACGATTGCGTCGTATTCGGCGCGCCGGCCCGTACGGTCAGCAGGCGCGACAACGCTGCCCGCTGAGCCCAGAGCGCGCTCTCTCGACCCTCCCGGAGTTGTCGTATGCCCGTGACGCTGATCGTCGAGCCCGACCCAGGCGGGCACCGCTTCCAAGCCGTCGCGAACGTGGCCGAGCTCGCCGGCCGGGACGGCGACGTCACGCTACTGACGTCCACCGGCGCGTCGTCGGGGGCTGAGTTCGGCGTCTACCTCGCTACCGCCGACCTTGACGTGCGCGAGGTCTACGACCGCACTTACCCGCCCACGCGGACGATGGCCGACGAGATCGCGCGCTACTGCCGTGAGCACGACGTCTCGACCGTCCTGATCATGGATGCCGACCAGTCCCTCAAACGCTGGTGGTACGCCGCGCCGCTGGCCTTCCGCGGACTGCCCCGCCGGCCCCGGGTGATCTTCATGCTCACCCGGTACCCGGCGAAGCTCCGACTCAAGGATCGCTTCGGTTGGGCGCTGCGCGTGTCCAAGGCGACCCTCGCCATCCTCGCCATGGCCACCGGGACCCTGCACCGCGTGGCCGGCTTCGCCGGCCGCGAGGACATGTCGCGCGGGTGGCTGGTCAAGCGGGCCCGAGATCCCGCGATCTGCACCGCCCATGCGCGGGACCGAGCCGCGATCCGCGCCGCCCTGGACCTGCCGGCCGACCGTTCGCTCGTCGGCGTCTTCGGCGTGATGTCGATGCGCAAGAACGCCCCGCTCATCCTCGATTCGATCCTCGCGTCCGAGTCCGACGCCGATTTCGTGATCGCCGGCCTCGTCAAGCCCGACGTCGCCGCGTGGCTGGACGGGCTGGCGCCGAAGGTCCGGGCCCGCATCATCGTGCGAGACGGCTACCTCGACAACGACCTGCTGGACCGCCTCGTCGCCGCGGTGGACGTCGTGATCATCGCCCTGACCAACAACGGCCCGAGCGGGATCATGGGCAAGGCGCTGGCCGCCGGCGTGCCCGTGGTGTCGGCCGGCTCCGAGGTCCGGGCTCGCGAGCTCGCGGCGACCGCCGGTGGTGAGTCGGCCGAGCTCACGGTGGGCGGCCTGGCCGCAGCGATCCAGCGCGTGCTCGACGCGGACCCGGCGCAGGCCCGACGCAGCAGCGTGCCGCCCGCTACGGCCGAGGAGTTCGCTGCGGTGCTGCTCGGCGTCGATCGCGCCGCTGCCGGTCCACGAATGCGTCGGCGCGGCTGACATGAACAGCGTCCTGCGCAGCGCTATCGCCCGAACGGCCTCGTTCGTCCCGATTGCGATCGCAACGCTGATCACCAGCCGGCTGATCATCCAGCACTTCGGGGTCGCGTCGTTCGACCGCTACGCACTGATCCTCTCGCTGATCTTCCTGATCCCGCTCAACAATTTGGGCGTCGGCGCATCCATCACCACGGCGTTCGCGGCCGACGGCCCGCAGGACGAGCACTCGCAGCGCGTCACGCTCACCGCCGCGCGGGTGCTCACCATCTCGTCGTTGGCGACGATTGCCGCTTCGCTGGCCCTCGGCTTCTCCGACGTGTGGTCCACGCTGCTGGGCAAGGCGTCCGGACCGAGCTTGTCGATCGGGCTGGCCATCGCGATCTATGCGGTGAGCTTCGTGCCCGGGCTGGGGCAGAGCATGCTGCTCGGCCTGCACCGCAACCACACCACGATCCTGGTGCAGACACTGTTCGCGCCGCTGATCCTCATCGGCGTTGCCGTTGTCGTCGTCCTCGACGCCAGCGACACCTGGGTGCTGATCATCCCGGCGGCCGCGGTGGTGGTGGTCAGCCTGGTCGTCGCCTCGACCGCGGCGCGGGCCAGCGGGACCTCGTGGCTCTCGATCGCCCGCGCGGTGCCGAACCGGCGCCGCTTCCCGGGCGCGCGGATCCGGCAACTGTCCGGGCCGGTCCTGATCAGCACGCTGGCGACGCCCATTGCCCTGCAGAGCGACCGGATCGTGCTCAGCCATGTCTCCACCGAGCGGGCGGTCGCGCAGTACTCCGTGCTCATCCAGATCATCGCGCCCGCGCTGGCCCTCATCGCCGCCTCGGCCCAACCGCTGTGGCCGATCTTCGCGCGAGCCCGCGCCGGCGGCGGCCGCGCACCGAGTCTGGGCCGGACGGTCCTCCTGTTCTGCGCGGCCGCGGGCGTCGTCGGCGCCGTTCTGGCGCTCGTCGCCAATCCCGTCGCCGTCCTGATCGGCGGCGAGCAGATGCGGCTCGGCGTGCTGCTGCCCATCACCGGGGCGCTCGCGGTGGTGACCTTCGCCGCGACCTATCCAGTGTCGATGAACCTCATGGACCCGGCCGGTGCGCGCTTCGTCGCGATAACGACGGTGATCGCGCTGCCGGTCAACATCGGCCTGTCGATCGTGCTGGGGATGCACCTCGGCGCTCCCGGCCCACTGCTCGGCAGCGTGATCGTCGGGCTGTTCATCCAGACGTTCCCGGGCATGCTCTACGCCCGCAACCGCCGCCACATCGGCAAGCACCGGCCCAGCACGGTCGGCCAATCGACCGGACTGACGCCGCTGCTCGAGACACCGCCGAGCGTCCTCGACGCGTTGTGGGAGTAGCGGGCGTCCTGAGCGAGACCCGCGAGGATCCGGTCGGTAGCCTGCACCGGTGAATCCGCGTCTGCGCTCCGTCGTCCGCTCCGCCGTCCGTACGGTCAACACGCCGATGGCGAAGGCGCGTCTCACCCGCACGCTGCGCAGCGCGCCGCGGCCGCTGAAGGTCGAGATCGGCGGGCTGGAGAAGCGCACCGGCTGGGTCGTCACGAACGTGAACGCCACCGCCCGCAACTTCCTCGACGCGACCACGACCTGGCCGCTGGCCGACGGTTCGGTGTCGGTCGTCTACGCCGACAACGTCATCGAGCACATCCCGCTTGCCGCCGGCCGCGCGATGCTGGCCGAGGCCTACCGCTGCCTGCAACCAGGTGGCGTCATCCGGCTGGTGACACCGGACATCCGTGGCCATGTGGAGATGTACCTCGCCGGCGCCGAGTCGCTCAACAGTGCCGCGGGCCAGCACTATCGCAAGATCGGCCTCACGGTCGAGCATCCGATCGATCTGGTCCGCATCCCGATCGGATCGTTCGGACATCACACCGGCTACGTCTACGACTTCGAGACGCTCGACGCAGAGCTGACCCGCGCCGGCTTCCGCTCGACGACGCGCCGCGAGCTCGGCGCGAGTCCGCACAGCGACCTGGCCGGGCTCGACGTGCGCAGCCACGAGGGCGGCGCCCAGATCGCCGTAGAGGCGATCCGCTAGTTGTCGATCTTGCGGCGCAGCCATAGCGACGACGCCGGATTGGCGTCCTTCGCGACCGGCACGTAGTCGGGGAACCGGCTCGTCAGGAACTGCTCGTCGGCGAAGCGGATCATCGGCGTGGACAGCAGGATCTCGAAGGCCGAGTTGAACGCGAGGAAGGTCTGCACGACCATCGCCTCGTTCCAGTACACCGGCCAGCGCTCGCCGAAGAGCCAGGTCTCAGCCGGGTACGGCACGTTGTACGGGAACGGGACGTCGTGGATGTGCACGAAAACGCCGGGCTTGATCCGCGGCAAAACCTCCAGGAACAGGTAGGCCACGTCACTGTCGATCTTCAGCGCGTGTGACGAGTCGATGAACAGCACGTCGCCCGCGTCGAGTTGCTCGAAGCGCGACACCGGGACGTCCTGCACGAAGCCCTCGATGAGGTCGATCTCGGGTAATGCCTTGAGCGCAGCGAACGGGTACGGCTCGATGCACGTGATCCCCAGGGGTGACTCGTCCTCGGCGTTGAGGCGGGCCGCAAGCGTCGCGTAGTACGTCGACAGGCCCGACCCGACCTCGAGGTACGCCGACGGCTTGTGCTCGCGCAGCATGAAGTACAGGGTCCGGGCATCGAAGGGCGGGTAGCCCGGCCCGAAGCCCTGGCGCTGGTTCGCCGCATAGTCCCCGGCTTGGCGGCGGAAGTCGCCCTCCCAGCGGTCGGCGAGGGCGGCGAGCCGCTCCTTCATCGCCGGTAGATCGACGTCGAGGCCGGCCAACCCGCTGGGCCGGTTCCACCGGCTCTTGGTGGCCTCGATCTCGCTCAGCACCG
>JAOPVG010000165.1 GCA_025966255.1 Jatrophihabitans sp. | reverse complement strand
AGGCCGACGCCGACTGCGCCGCCGAGGAGGGCCAGCAGCATCGCCTCGCTGAGGAACTGGGTGCGAATGTGGCCCTTCGTGGCGCCCAGCGCCCGGCGCAGCCCGATCTCCGAGCGTCGTTCGAGCACGGAGATGACCATGATGTTCGCGACGCCGACGGCGCCGACGAGTAGCGACACTGCGCCGAGGCCGAGGAACAGCCCGTTGAGCGCGCTCTTGGCCTGGGCGCGGGCGACCAGCGCGTCCGACGGACGGCTGACCGTTACCTCGCTGGGATTCTGCGGGTTCGCAGTGGCGCCGAGCACGGACTGCACGGCCGCGACCTGGTCGGTGGCGGTGCGCACGTAGACGGTGGACGGATGCCCGTCGAACCCGAGGTACTTCTCGGCGGCTGCGAACCCGACGAGCACCGCCACGTCGATCTCGGGGGCGAGCGTGGCCGGCGCCAGGATGCCCACGACGTAGAACCATTGCCCGCCGAGCCAGATGCGCTCACCCGCATGGATCTGGTCGATGCCGAGCCGCACTGCCGCGTCCGCGCCCAGGACGACGACCGGTTCTTTCGCGGTCGCGGAGTTGAGGTAGCGGCCCTGGGCGAGGGTGGTGCTGATCGCCGCTGGCAGGTCGAGGCTGGCCGCCTGGACCGACAGCGAGTTGGTGTTCACGGTGGGGATGAACGGACTGCGATAGGCCTTCGCCGAGTTGACCGCACCGGTTTGCTGCACTGCGCTGACCGGGCCGATTCGGCTGACCATTGCCGGCGCCGCCTTGGGCAACTCGGCGGTCTCGCCGAAGTTGGTCCTTCCGTTCGTGATCGTGAGCAGGTTGGTGCCGAGCGAGTCGATCTCGGCCAACAGACCGGCCTGGGAGGAGGAGGACAGGCCGAGGACGGCGACTATGGCCGCGACCCCGATCGCGATACCCAACGCGGACAACGCGGCCCGCAGCTTGCGAGTCCGCAGGCCGACGCTCGACACCCGGACGAGATCGCCGGGACGCATCCGGGCGCCGGTTGCTGATGCGCCCGCCGGTTGCGTTGCGACACTCGCCGTAGACGTCATGCCGGCCACACCGAATCCGCGATCCCGTGCGCAGTCTCCAGCTGCGTGAACCGACGCGGACCGGTGTCGGCCACGATGCGTCCGTCCAGCATCTGCACCTGCCGGGGCACTTGCGCGGCGATGTCGCGGTCGTGGGTGATGATCACGATCGTGGTGCCGGACCGGTGCAGGTCATCGAGCAGGGCCAGGATGGCCTGCCCGGTCGCGTGGTCGAGGTTGCCGGTCGGCTCGTCGGCCAGCACGATCGCCGGATCCCCGACCAGAGCCCGGGCGATCGCCACCCGCTGGCGCTGCCCGCCGGACAGCTGGGTCGGTCGCGCCGGTAACCGATCATCCAATTCGACCGACGCCAATGCCCGCGCGGCGCGTTCGCGGCGGTCGCGATGCGCGACGCCCGCGTACAGCAGTCCGTCGGCGACGTTGTCCAAGATCGTCGCGTGTTCGGCCAGGAAGAATTGCTGGAACACGAACCCGATCCGGGTGGCTCGCAGCCCCGCCAGCGCGCGATCCGACATTGCCGACGCGTCCAGGCCGGTGAGCCGCACAATGCCGGTGGACGGCCGATCCAATGTGCCCATGATGTGCAGCAGCGTCGTCTTCCCTGATCCGGACGGGCCGACGACGGCGAGCAGTTCACCCTCGGTGACCGTCAGTCGCACGTCACGCAGAGCTTGCACCGGCGGGCTGCTCGGATACGTCTTGCCTACGTCCAGCAGTTCCAACACCGGCGCTCTCGTATCGCTGTTCATGACGCCGGCACCACGACGCACTGATCGGCGGCCAGAGCCGGTCCGGTGACCTGGACCAGACCCTCGGCGTCGTCGAACAGGCCGAGCGTGACCGGCACGAGGTGGTGAGTTCCGTCGGCCGCGACCTCCTCAACCGCGTAACCGCCTCCGGCCAATGCCAACAAAGCGGTGACCGGGACGACGAGCACATCCGGCACGGTCGCGGTCGTGATCGCCACCTGCACCGGCGCCTGGTCCAACGTGCCGGTGGCGGCGGGACGGGTCGGCGTGACGGTCACGGTGATCTTCGGCGTCGTGCTGGCGCCCGCACCACCGCCGGCACCCGTGGTCGCCACCTTTCCGACCGCGGCTATCCGTCCGGGCGTGCTCTGCCCGTTCGGCAGGGTGACCGTCACTGCGTCGGCGACCTTGACCTGGGACTGCTGGGCGGCGTCCAGGCTGACCTTCACCACGCGCGCGGTGGATGTCGCGCTGAGGATCGGCCCCCCGGCCGATCCGCCCAACTGCGCGGCCACCGTGATGATGCGTGCCGCCGTCGGCAGGAAGACGATCTGCCCGAGCGTCAGTGCCCCGGTCTGCGCGACACCAAGGTGCTTCTGCAGTCGCTGCACGGCGACCCTCGTCGCCCAGCCGAACTGGTTCGAGGACGCGTCCAGGCCCAATCCATCCGCGTAGCCCAGGGCGACCAGCGCCGCGTTCAACTGCCGGACGTCCTGGCCGGTCACATCCGACGCTGACGCGCCCCCGGCCAAGGTCCGGTACGCCGGCGTCGACCCATAGAGCAGCAGCACCGGGGCGCCGTCCACCTGGTACAGCACCTCGCCCTGACGGACGACGCTGCCGACCGCAGGCAACCGGGTCACGGTCCCTTGGGCTCGGCCGAACACGTCGTACGCGCCCGCGTAGCCCAACGTGCCCCCGACGCTCGTCCGGGCGGTCAGCGTTCGGCGACTGACCGTCGACGTCGCCGCGCCTGCGGTGCCGTCGTTGCTCGCCGCCTTCGCGTGATGACGCGTACCGAGCGGATGGGCGAAGTCGATCCCGAACGGTCGCGTCTGGTCCACGATGACGACCGCGGTGCCCAACACCGCGGTGACTGTCAGGGCAATCCACGTTTTGCGGCGACGGCGGTGTCGACGAGGCGACCGTCGGTCGCCGTCACTTCCGGCATCGAACACGGCCGGACTGCTTTCGTCTGCGGCCACGTTCACTTCCCGTCACCGCTGCCCTTGCTGCTCAACGAGCCGCCCTTGCCCTGGTTGGGCAGGTACTTCTTGCAGGCCGCGTCCGCCTTCTTGTACTGCGGGTTGTTCGGGT
>JAOPVG010000130.1 GCA_025966255.1 Jatrophihabitans sp. | reverse complement strand
GCCACTTCGGACGCGTCGGTCAACGCGCGGCCCCGCGGGTCCAGCGAGTGCAGCTCGATGCGGCCCCACAGCGCCTGCGACCATTCGTACTGCAGCGCCAGCAGCAGCTCGCGCCGGTCGCGGAAGTTCGCCTTCGCCTCGGGCACGTACTCGTAGGGCAAACCGGACGTCGGGTTCGTCGCGGCGTAGGCAAGAACCGATTTGATCGCGGCGCGACGGCGGTTGTGATCGTCCCAGCTCATGGTTCGGTGTCCTTCTCGACTGGGCCACCGACCCCCACGGCTGGTGGCTACAGAACCAGAAGAGCCGGGCGGGGGCTGCCTGATACTCGCGAGTAGCGCTGGTTTCTCCGGACACGTCGATCACTGGACGGGCAGACCCAGGCCGCGGGCGATGAGCATGCGCTGCACCTCGGACGTGCCCTCGCCGATCTCGAGGATCTTGGCGTCCCGGTAGAACCGCGCGACCGGGAATTCCTCCATGAAGCCGTTGCCGCCGAAGACCTGCGTGGCGATGCGGGTGGCCGTCACCGCCGCTTCGGTGGAGTAGAGCTTCGCGATCGCCGCGGCCTGCTTGATGTCCTTGGCCGCACGTCCGGCGTCCTTGAGCCAGGCGGCCTTGTAGGTGAGCAGCCGGGCCGCCTCGACGGAGACGGCGAGATCGCTGAGCGAGAACGCGACGCCCTGCCGGGACCCGATCGGCGCGCCAAAGGTATGCCGTTCGTTCGCGTACTTGACCGAGAGATCGAGGCAGCCCTGGGCCAGGCCGACGGCCAGCGCGGAGATCGCGATGCGGCCGTCGTCGAGCACGGCGAGGAACTGCCGGAAGCCGTCGCCGCGGGTGCCGAGCAGATTTTCCTCCGGCACCCGGCAGTCGTCGAAGGCGAGGCCGTGGGTGTCGGAGATGTGCCAGCCCAGCTTCTCGTACGGCGGCTCGACCGTGAACCCCGGCGTGCCCGCCGGCACGATGATCGAGGAGATCTCGCCGTCAGCGGTCTTGGCCGTCACGGTGACGAGCGAGGTGATGGCCGTGCCGGAGTTGGTGATGAACGCCTTGGCGCCGTTGATCGTCCACTGCCCGTCAGCCAGCACGGCCCGGGTCTTTGTGGCGCCGGCGTCCGATCCGGCTTCGGGCTCGGTCAGGCCGAAGCCGGCGAGGGCCCGCCCGGCGACGAGATCGGGCAGCCAGTGCTGCTTCTGCTCGTCGGTGCCGTAGGTGAGGATCGGGTTGATGCCCAGCCCGACCCCGGCCTCGAGCGTGATGCCGATCGACTGGTCGACGCGACCGAGCTCCTCGATCGCGACACAGAGCGAGGTGAAGTCGGCGGCACTGCCCCCGAACTCCTCGGGAACCACGAGCCCGAAGAAGCCGAGCTCGCCCATCGCCTGGACGATGTCGATCGGGAAATGGTGCTCGCGATCCCACTGCGCAACGTGCGGAGCAACCTCGCGTTCGGCGAAGTCACGCACGACCTTGCGGAAGGTCTCGTGCTCCTGGGACAGCTCGAAGGTCATCGATCGACTCCTGGCGCCTGCTTGACGTTAACGTGAACGTCAAGCCACCATAGCCGACATGGATGCGCGGACGGAAGAGCGGACCTGGACCGTCGGCGAGCTGGCCGGCGACCTCGGGATCACCACGCGCACGCTTCGGTTCTACGAGGCCGAGGGTCTGATCACGCCGGCCCGGGCCGGCTCGAATCGCGTCTACGGACCGCGCGAGCACGCCCGCATGCGGCTGATCCTGCGCGGGCGGCGCTTCGGCATGACGCTGGCCGAGTGCCGCGAGATCGTGGACATGTACACCGGCGCGGAGAGCTCCGAGCAGCGCCAGCTCACCACCCTGCTGGCCCGGCTCGACGCGATCGCCGAGGATCTCGAGCGGCGGCGGGCCGACCTCGATCGCACCCTCACCGAGGTCACTGACGTCGCGGATCAGTGCCGTAATAGGCTGACCGAACTCGGACTAGAGGAATAGTCCGGACAAAAGGTCGCGGTACACGCCGGCGCGCTTGCCACGCCGTGTGAAGTTTGTGTAAGGTCAATTTCGGCGGGGGCCACTGGACGAGGGCCTCAGGGACCTCATGTCCCTACCGAACAGGCTGTCCATGCGTAGCTCTCTCCTTGCCTCTCCGATCGTCATGACGCGACTTCGCCTGCGCCGCCGGCCGTCCCGACGGGTCGCCGTGGTCACCGCACTCGCCGTCGGCGCACTCGTGCTCTCGACCGCCGGTCCGAGCTACGCCGCCCGCACGTACACCAGCTGGGCGAGCGCGCGCATCAGCGTCGCTGCCTCGATGAGCGTCGCCGCCAAGGCGTCAGCCACCGTGACGGCGAGCGCCACCGTCACCGGCTACTCGGCCTCGTCGACGGTCACCGCAGTCCGAACGGCGAAGGCGACCGCCAAGGCATGGGCCGCCGGGTACGCGCGCGTCAAGGCCACCTCGACGAGCCGATCCAAGGCCTTGGCCCGAGCGCAGGCCCTGGCCCGGTCGCTGTCCCGGCAGCGGGCCACGACCCAGGCGCGGAGGATGGCAAGCCAAAGGGCGTCGGCCGCAGCACACACGACGGCGTCCACGAGCGCCAAGGCGGCGGCGAAGGCCTCGGCCACCGCCCAGGCGCAAGCTGCGGCGACCGCCAAGGCGAAGGCCGACACGGAGTTGACGCCGGCATCGGCGTGCGCCAGGCCGACGCTCGCCAAGGCGAGCGGCGGTTACTGGACCTGCACCTTCGACGACGAGTTCAACGACGGCTCAGTGGACCCGGCCAGGTGGATCCCGATCAACACCGCCGCGAGCGGGACGACCGGGGGCGGCGCGTGCTTCGTCAGTTCCCCCAACAACATCGCCGAGCGCAGCGGGGCCCTGGTCCTCACCGTTCGCAAGGAGGCCGCGCCGTTCTCCTGCCGCAAGCCGAACGGCACCGCCACCACCACGCAGTACACCAGCGGGCAGGTCGCCACCTACGGGACGTTCGCGCAGACCTACGGCCGGTTCTCGATCCGGGCGTCCTTCCCCGCCAGCGCCCGGCCCGGCCTGCAATCGGCACTCTGGCTGTGGCCGTCGAACCCCACGCAATTCGGGGCTTGGCCGTTGTCCGGCGAGATGGACATCGCTGAGCAATACAGCCTCCACTCCGACCGGGTGGTGCCGTACGTGCACTACATCTACGACCCAGCCACGGTGAGCACCACCACCAACACCAACACGGTGACGAACAACTACTGCATGATCGCGAACGTCAACGCTTTCCACGAGTACACGATCGAGTGGACGCCATCGCGGATCACGGTCCTCTACGACGGCAAGGTCTGCGTCACGGACAACTACGCGGTGGCGGCCCCGCTGACCGGCGGCGCCCCGTTCAACCAGCCGTTCTTCCTGGCACTGACCCAATCGCTCGGCATCGCCGAGAATGCCTTGACTCCGACGACCGAACTGCCCGCGTCCACGCGGGTCGACTGGGTGCGAATTTGGCAGTAATCCTAGGCTAGGCATCCGGCCGGGCAAGCCATGACGTATCTGGACCAACGACCCAGATCGCGACACAGTTTGCCATTTCGAGTTGGCAGGCTCGTCTCTGATCGAAGAGGATTCCGCGCTGACGGGCGTCATCCCGATTCAGGCCGTCCCCTCGCCGATAGGACTTCCGCATGCGCGCTCGCGCCCGTTCCTCCGTCCTCATCATTGCCCTCGCCTTCGCCGCACTCTGCCTGCCCGGACCGTTGGGGGCAGCGACCGCGCCGGTGAAGTGCGGAGGTCCCAGGATCGTCAAGGCCGGTGGTGGCTACTGGACCTGCACGTTCGACGACGAGTTCAGCAGTTACCGCATCGACGCCTCGAAGTG
>JAOPVG010000123.1 GCA_025966255.1 Jatrophihabitans sp. | reverse complement strand
AGACCGTGTCGTAGGAACCGGCATCGACGTTCGACCAGACGAGCGCGGCGAGGATCGCGGCGAGCAGGACACCCGAGCTGCCGGACTCGGTGCGCAGGTAGGCCCGCACCGGCGCGGCGACGCTGCGCGTCCACGCCGTCCGTCCCCGAAGCAATGAGCCCGTAGAAGAGGAGGAGGCGTCAGACACGCTTTGGAAGTGTAGGGGCTCTGGGTCCACGGGGCCGTCGGTGCCGATGTTGGCAGAATGGACCCGAACGTGCGTCGGCTGGGCGTGATACGTGCTCGCGCCGCGCGGGTAGCTACGCGGAAGCGCGACAAACCCCGGCCATCGCCCCGTGAAGGAGTTCACCCATGTCCTCAGACGCCATTGTCCTGTTGAAGGCCGATCACAAGGAAATCCGACAGCTGTTCCGAAAGTTCGAAGCTGCCGGTGACAATGCCGTGAAAGAGAAGGCGGACATCGTGACGAAGATCATCGAGCTGCTCACGGTGCACACCTACATCGAGAACGAGGTGATGTACCCCGAGGTCCGCAAGCTGCTGCCCGACCTCGAGCACGACATCCTCGAGTCCTACGAGGAGCACCACGTCGCCGACGTGCTCGTCATGGAGCTGTTCGTGATGCCGGCCTCCGCCGAGCGGTTCGACGCGAAGACCACGGTGCTGATCGAGAGCGTCACGCACCACATCGAGGAAGAAGAGCAAAACTGGTTCCCGAAGGTTCGCGCGGGCCTCGGGCGCAAGCAGCTCCAGGAACTCGGCGCCAAGCTCGAGGCAGCGCGGGCCGAGGCGCCACACACGCCGGCCCAACCCAGCGCGTTGAAGAAGGCCGTCGACGCCGTCATCTCCTGACTCGGTGGCCGTGACGGACGGCCCGACGCGCTCCGTAGTATCCGTCCAAGTGTTAGTAGAAGCCCCTGCGCAGTGAGCGCCGCAGATCTGCGCCTGGCCGGCGGATTGATCCTGCTCATCACGCTCGCGTGTACGGCGCTCACGGTCGCGGGAGTGATGCAGCGGCGAGCCGTCGTCACCGCTTCCCTACGCGCCGCCGTCCAATTGGCGATCGTTGCCGCGGCACTGCGCGGTGTGTTCGCCGCTCCGCTCGCAGTGATCGGCGTCGTGGCGCTGATGTTCCTCGTCGCTACCTGGACGGCGGGCCGGCGGATCAAGAGCCATCAGTCGGCCTACCGCGCCGTGGTCATCGCGTGCGCGGCCGGCTCGGCCACCGCCATCGGGATCGTCGTCGGGCTGCCGATGCTGCAGCGCGACCTGCGCACCCTCGTCGCGGTCTCCGGCATCGTGATCGGCGGCTCGATGACCGCAGCGACGTTGACCGGGCGGCGCCTCGCCGATTCTCTGCAGCGCCGGCGCGAGGAGGTCGAGGGGTGGCTGGCGATCGGCGCCACGCCGCGCGAAGCAGTGCGCGATCTTGCCCGCGCCTCGGTGTTCGACGCACTCGTGCCGGCCCTCGACCAGACTCGTACGGTCGGCATCGTCACCTTGCCGGGCGCGTTCGTCGGCGCACTGATCGGTGGTGCGGGAGCGATCGGCGCGGCTCGCTTTCAGTTGGCCGTACTGGTGGCCCTGCTGTGCGCCGAGGCGATCACCGCGGTCGTGCTGATCTGGCTGATCGGTGCGCCGGAGACGCTGCCGGCGGCTGAGGGCGTCGTGGGCTGACCGTCAGGTCTCGACAGACTGGTCGCGGGCGACGTTGGTACCGAGCCGGGTGAGCAAGTCGGCGAGAGTGGCGATCTCGTCGGCCGAGATCCCGGCGCGCAGCTTCGTGTCAAAGGCCATGGCCGCCTTCGCCAGCCGATGGAAGACGGCGTTGCCTTCGTCGGTGAGCGTGATGACATGCGCGCGCCGGTTGGCGGTGTCGCGTTCCCGGGTGAGGAGGCCGTCGGCCTCCATGGCGTTGAGGTGATGCGTGACCGTGGCGCCCTGCAGACCGAGATTGCCGGCAATCTCGCGCTGATTGGCGTGCGGATTGCGCTTCAGCGAAATCATGATCAGCCAGACCGGACGCGACCCGCCCTCGGCCGCGAGTGCGTCGTCGAACGCCCGGCTCGCCGCGCGGGCGACCTGGTCGAGTTGCATGCCGATCGGCAACCCAGTCGGCCGCTGATCCATGGACATACCCGCAGCCTACCAAACGGGTAGACGTCGAACCGTTCGCTCTCTAACTTTCGAGTGGTCCGCGCTCGGGGGCTCAGGGCAGCGACAGTTCGACCCACACCCGCTTGCCGACAGTGGACGCCTCGACGCCCCAGTCCGAGGACAGCGCCGAGACGATCATCAGGCCGCGACCGTGCTCGTCGTCGATTCCGGGTTGCTGAAGCTCGGGTTTGCCCCCGGCGTCATCGTGGACCTCGATGCGAACGTAGCCCTCGTGGGCGGTGAGTGTCAGTTCGGTGAGCTGGGCCTGGGCATTCACGGCGTTGGTGAGCAGTTCGCTGACGATCAACTCGGCGTCGGCGATCATGCCTTGGGCGCCGGCCCGGTTGCCCAGCACTTCAGCCAGGTGTCGTGCGCAGAACCGGCGCGCCTCGGCGGGAGAGGTGGGAGCGCAGGCAAAGCGCTCACTCGTCCGCCACATCACGCCCTCGGTGTACCCGTGACAGAGAGTGCCGAAGCAAGCTGGGTTCGGTATCTTCGACGTGTGGAACAGTCTCAGGAAACGGGACCACAAGGCGCCACCCGCTTGGTCGTGTCGGGTGAGGTCGACATGAGCACCGCGGCCGAGTTCCGCGATGCCGGGATCGCGGCGGTATCCGCGCCCGATATCCGTGAGCTGCTGATCGACCTCGCCGCCGTCACCTTCATGGATTCCAGCGGTATCGGCGCCCTCGTGGCGATTCGCACCGTGGGCAACGAACTGTCCCGCGCCGTGACGGTCGTCGACGTGTCCCCGCGGGTGTACCAGGTGATCGAGGTCTGCGGCCTCGCTCCGGTGTTCGGGCTGGCCGAACCGGATTCGCTCTCCGCTGCTGACTGACCTGATCAAACGCATACCCGGATCCCCTGGATTGAGGCGACTGAGACCGTCCGGTCCGGCTGATCCTCGATGCTGCAGGATCGAGGTATGCGCCGCACCGACCCGACGAGTTCAGGGGCGTGACCATGAACCTCGCTGTCACCCCGCTGAACGACGTCAGCCTGTGGGCCCGGACAAACCTGCTCGTCGTGATCCTGCTGGTGGTCGGCGCGATCCTGATCACCCGGTTCGCGACCTGGGTGAGTAACCGGATCACCGGGTCGATCGACCGCCGCGCCGACCAGACCGACGCGCTCGTGCGGTCGGAGGCAGTGAAGCACCGGCATGCGGTCACCCAGGTGGTCACCTGGGCCATCCTGGTGCTCATCTACTGCCTGACGGCCGTGCTCGTGGTGCGACTGCTCGGCTTCCCGGTGACCGGATTCGTGGCCCCGGCGACGGTGGCGGGCGTGGCGCTGGGCTTCGGGGCGCAGCGCATCGTGCAGGACATCCTGTCCGGGTTCTTCATCGTCACCGAGCGCCAGTATGGCTTCGGCGACGTCATCCGGCTCTCCGTCGCAGGCGCGACCCCGACGACCGGCACCGTAGAGGAGGTGACGCTGCGGATCACCCGGATCCGCTCGCTGAACGGCGAGGTGATCACCACCCCGAACGGCCAGATCGTGCAGGTGACGAACCTGTCCCGCGATTGGGCCCGGGCCGTGATCGACGTGCCGGTTCCCGTGACCGCCGACGTCAATCGCGTCACCGAGATTCTGCGGGCGGTGTGCGAGGAGGCATTCGCTGATGAATCCCTCCGCCCGCTGATGCTCGACGCACCCACGGTCATGGGTGTCGAGAGCATCGAGGTCGACCAGTTCAATGTGCGGGTGGTGGCGCGCTGCTTGCCCGGCAAGCAGTTCGACGTGGGCCGCGCCCTGCGCGCCCGGATCACGATGCGGCTGGCGCGCGAAGGCATCACTGTCGCTCCGGCCATCGGCACCAACACAGCGACGAGCAGCGAGTGATGCCCACCTGGTGGCGCGCCCACGTCCGGGCGCGAACCTCGACTGTCGTGCTGTCCGCGATCTTCGTGGTGACGCTGATCGTCTATTTCCTCGTGCGGCCGGTCGAGGCCAATCATCTCGTGCCGAAAAAGCAGCCGGCTCCGAGTACGAGCGCGCCGGCCAGCCCGTCCACTCCGGCGACCGACGCCGTATCACCGACGCCGACGGATTCGGTGACCGCACCGTCCACATCACCCAGCACTCGGACCAGTCGATCCACGTCGACGAGTGCGTCGTCCAGCCCATCGACTCCGTCGACGTCGCCGACCGGGACCGCTTCCTCCACGCCGACCACGCCCATCACGTCGACGACAACTGCACCGGGTCCCTAGGTCGCGAATCGGCCGAAGCCGTCGGCGGGCGCGGCCCGGATCGCGAGGGCAGTGACGTCGTCGTCGCCGTCGCAATCGCCCGCCGCTCCCACCAGTTGGGTCAGGGCAAGCTGGAGATCGCGCTCGGCCAACACCCCCGCGCCCAACAGCAACCGGGCCAAGCCTTCTTGGATGCCCTCGCCCCGCCGCTCGACCAGACCGTCGGTGTAGAAGAGCAGCGTCTCGTCGGGCGCGACGCGCAACACGGTGGCCGTCCGGTCGTCGCCACCGGCACCGAGCGGGCGTCGGGTCGGCAGCCGGGCGAACTCGGCCTGCCCCGTCGCGGCCACCACGATGGGACGGAGGTGCCCGGCGTTGGCGATCGTCAGCTGTCCGGCCGCCGGGTCGAGGACGGCGTAGACCAGAGTGACCAACTGCTTGAGGCCCAGCCGAGTGAACATGGTGTCCAGTTGGGCGATGACGTCGGACGGGTCGGGTTCACTGCTGAGGAAGGCCCGGACCGCGGCGCGCATGTGCGCCATCGCTGCGGCGGCGGCCAGCCCGTGGCCCATGACATCGCCGATGAACAGCGCCAACCGGCCGTCGGAGAGGTCGACAGCGTCGTAGAAGTCGCCGCCCACTTCGGCGCTGCCGCCGGGGGCGTAGTGCGAGGCGATGTCCCACCCCGGGATCTCGAGGCGCTCCGGCAGCACCGCGCGCTGCAACTGCAGCGCTACGTCCTGGGCCTGGCCGTGCAGGATCGCGTTGTCGATGGCCACTCCGGCGCGCCGTCCCAGGTCCTCGGCCACAGCGAGATCGGCCTCCGTGTAGCGCACCATCGACTCGGCCCGGACGAGCGTGATCGCGCCGAGCGTGCGGCCCCGCGCGCTGAGCGGCACGACCAGCGCGCTGCGCAGATTCAGCTCGCGCGAGAGCCGCAGGTGCTCCTCGTCGTGCGCACCGGCGACGAGCATCTCGTCGGAGATCTCGGAGTAGAGCTCGCTGCGCCCGGTGCGGATGACGTTCGATGGGCCGGTGAGCGCGTCCGGGTCCGGCGGGTAGCGCTCCTCGAGCTCCCACGCCCAGGCGACCTTGGCCGGGTCCATGTGGGCTACGGCGAGCGTGGCGGGGCCGTTCTCCTGGACGACGCTCACCGAGCACCAGTCGGCGAGCGTTGGCACGGCAAGTTGGGCCACGTTGGTCAGCGTGGATCGGTAGTCGAGGCTACTCGACAGCGCCAGCGACGCGTCGGCGAGAAAGGTGAGCTGCCGGGTCTTCTCCCGCGCCTCGTCCATCGCCCGCACCCGGCGGATCGCCTGACCGGTGGCCTCGGCGAACGTCGTCAGGAAGTCCAACTCCTGCGGCCCGGGCAACCACCCTCCGTCGAAGGTCAGCCCCAGCACGCCGACGGGCCGCCCGCCGGCTCCCAGCGGGAGGTCGACTACCGAGCGGCCGGCCGGAACCTGACCGCGCAGCGAGGGGTACCGCTCTTCGATCCTCGCTACGTCGGCCATGTACACCGGGCGGCCGGTGCGGGCCGCCTCGCTCGCCGGGTTGTTAGCCGCGACCGGGAACGAGCTCCAGCGGTCCTCGGTGCCGGGCTGCAGGTTGTGCCCGGCGACCAACACCAGCTGGTCGCCGTCTCGCAGCATGAGCGTCGTGACGGCGGCTCGGATCGCGCCGGCCATGTGGTTCACCGAGGCTTCGATGACCGCCTCCATGGTTTCGGCGGCCCCGAGCTCGGTCGTGACGTGGGCGAGTTGTTGCAGCAGCAGCGCGTCGGCTCCGGCGGGCGCAGAAAACCCCGCTCCGGCCGGCGAAGCCGGCGTTTCCTGCTCGGCCACGGGGCCATGATTGCAGTACCCGCCCGGCCTGTCACTGCTGGGCGTCGAGCGGACTCAATTCGGATCGTCCGCGGTGCTCAGTTCGGCCGCCGGGTGCATGGTCGTCGCTAGTGGCCCACCGGGTTGGTGCGCAGCGCGCGGGGCTCGGGCCCGCGCCGCACCTGCACCCGGCCGTCCACCACTCGTGCATCCAGCACCGGCTGTGGCCGCGAGGCCGGTCCGGACACCACCGTTCCATCGGCCAACTGGAAAACGCTCTCGTGCCAGGGGCAGGTCACGCAGCCGTCGGCGATTGTGCCCTCGTGCAGCGGGCCGCCCCGGTGGGTGCAGCGGTCGGCGAGCGCGACCACCTGGCCGCTGTCGCGGGCCAGCAGGATCGGTACTCCGTTCACTTCGTGCGCGATCGCGCCGTCGGCCGGCACATCGGACTCCGAGGCGAGGTCGACCCAATCGGTCGGGAACTGCTGGAAGACCGTCGTGTCCACCCCGACGCCGGCGGCGTACGTCAGGTGCCCGCCCAGGTAGCCCCCGGCGCTGAGGACACCGGCGCCGGCGAGCGCCAGCGCGGTTCCGGCCCCCCGGCGTCCGCGCCGCCGGGCCAGCCAGCTGGCGCCGTAGAGCGTCAGAGCGGTGTAGTTCAACGTGGCGTGGACGAATCCCATCCGGCGTTCCGCGCCCACCGTGCTGAGCCAGTCATTGGCGCCGGTCAAGGCGGCGGGCAGGGCGGCGAGGTTGCCCAGGCCGACCAGGCGACGGGCCGTGTCGGCATCGGCCCCGGTGAGATCCAGATAGCTCACCGCGGTCCACGCGCCGATGGGCACGGCCACGAGAGCCGGATGCAGCGGATGGCCGATCGCAGTGCCGCTGGCGAAGTCCTCCACGGGACCCGGGCGCGGGACGCGCCCCAACAGTCCGGCGACGACCTCGGCCGGCCGGTCCAGAACTTCGGCAGTCTCGATTCGCTCGACAACCTGTTCAAGCATGCGCAGTGATCGCACCCCGTCAGCTCCGATCCTCGGTCGTGCCCAACTGTGCGGACGTCAGCCCGTCCGAATCGGCGGCGACGTGGACTTGCTTTCCCACGCGGGGATCGGATATCCCCGAATCCAGGGCCGCTGGGTGTCGAAGACGGTGTGATCGGTCGTGACGCCGCGCCGGCGGCGGTCCCAGCAGCGGACGAGCCGGGCCTGGCCGGAGAAATACATGACGGCGTGCGAACCCTCGTGGCCGACGACCAGCTGGCAGCGGACTTCCCCGACTTCGGGGACGGCCAGAGTGGCGGAACAACGGATATCCGACTCGCGCACCGAGAGCCTCGCCGAGTGTCGATGATCGAAAGCTCTGTTCTGAACTTACCTCCCATGTCCCCACGACGCACGGGGATCTAACGCTGGTTGTCAGCGCAATTGATCATCGTCGGAACTGCCGCGCCGAGGGTGCGCCAGCTGAAGCACCGTCATCGGATGACACGCCGCCGGGCGGGACGGGTAGGACGGGAAGTGAAGGTCGGCAGCAGTCGGCTCGGCGAGAGGAGACACGATCATGGCCACGCGCGCGAACGTCGAGGCCGCAGCGAAGAAGCCTTGAGCCAGCGCCAGCGCAGGTATCAACCGCGGCCGGGTCGTCGATGAAATATCCCGGGGCGGCGCAGTACCGGCCCGACACGACGGACCTGACGGCACTGGCCGACGCGGCGGCGTCGTGTCGCGGCTGCGACCTGTACGAAGACGCCACCCAGACCGTGTTCGGCCGCGGCAGCCCCGGCGGACTCATGCTCGTCGGTGAGCAGCCCGGCGATGTCGAGGACGTCGCGGGTGAGCCGTTCGTGGGGCCGGCCGGCCAGGTTCTGAACCGCGCACTCGCCGAAGCGGGACTGCAGGACACCCCGAGCT
>JAOPVG010000117.1 GCA_025966255.1 Jatrophihabitans sp. | reverse complement strand
CGGCCCTGACCCGCTACGACGTCGTCGTCCTCGACCGTGACCTGCCCGGTATGTCGGGTGATGAGATATGCCGACGGCTGACCGACGAGGGCGTCCTGACGCGCGTCATGATGCTGACGGCGAGCGGGACCGTCGAGGACAAGGTCTCCGGACTGGCCATCGGCGCCGACGACTACCTCGCCAAACCCTTCGCCTTCGCCGAACTGGTGGCCCGGGTGCGCGCGCTCGGTCGCCGTACGACACCGGCCTCACCTCCGGTGCTCAGCGCCGGCGACATCGAACTCGATTCCGCGAAGCGCACGGTGGCGCGCGGTGGGGAGCTGGTCGACCTGACCCGTAAGGAGTTCGGCGTCCTCGAGACGCTGATGACCGCGCAAGGCGCAGTCGTCAGCAGCGAGGAGCTGCTCGACCGGGTGTGGGACGAGAATGCGGACCCGTTCACCACGACAGTGCGCGTAACGATGATGACGCTGCGGCGCAAGCTCGGCGAGCCCGCGATCATCGACACCGTCGTTGGCTCCGGGTACCGAATCGACCCGTCCGTCCTCGGTCAGGGCAGTGAGGGAGCCGGGACAGCGCAGTGAGGTTCTTCCGCCCGACGCTTCGCGTGCGTATGGCGTTGCTCTACGGCGGACTGGTTCTCCTCGTCGGCGTGTCTCTGCTGTTCACCTGCGTGATCCTGCTCGACCGCTCGATCGCGCAGCTGCCGCTCTACAACTCCCACGGTCCCGTCCGCTACGTCGACGCCGCCGGCAAGCCGCGAACGATCACCGACCTCAACCAGGCCACCAGCGACGCGCAGGACAAAGCGGTCACCTACCTCCTGCACACCGGCCTGCTCTATTTCGGGATCATCGTGATCATCGGCACGACCGGCGGCTATCTGCTGGCCAAGCAGGCGCTGCGTCCGATCGCCCGGCTGACTCAGACGGCGCGGGCGCTGTCCACCGAGACGCTCGACCAGCGGATCAACCTCGGCGGTCCGGACGACGAACTCCGCGAACTGGCCGACACCTTCGACGCCATGCTGGGCCGCCTCGACGCCGCGTTCGACAGCCAGCGGCTGTTCGTCGCCAATGCCAGCCACGAACTGCGCACCCCACTGTCGGTGATCCGCACCGAGCTCGAGGTGACACTGAGCGACCCCGACGCCAATCCCGAGGAGCTGCGCCGGATGGGCGGCGTCGTCGCCGGTGCGACCGAGCGAGCTCAGCGCCTGGTCACCTCACTGCTGACGCTCGCGCGGCTGCAGGCGGTGGGTGGCGGGGAGCTGGAGGTCAACGAGCCGGTCGATCTGGCGTGGCTCGTGCCCGCTGCGTTGCATGCGGTCGCGGCCGAGGCCGACGAGAAGGGCATCCGCATCGAGACCGAGGTGGAGCCGGCGTCGACGATGGGCGACCCGCGCCTGCTCGAGCGCCTGATCGGGAACCTCGTCGAGAACGCGATCCGGCACAACGTGCCCGACGGCTGGCTGCGGATCACCACCGGGCAGACGGCCGACAAGGTGTGGCTGCATGTGGCCAACGGCGGCGCGGTGATCCCCAGCGGCGACGTCGACCGGCTCTTCGAGCCGTTCCGCCGCGGTGGCCGGATGCGCACTGCCACGCGCGGCGCGGGTCTCGGCTTGGCGATCGTGCGGCTGATCGTGGACGCGCATCAAGGCCGGCTGCAGGCGGCCGCCCCGCCGTTCGGTGGCCTCGCCATTCGCGTGGAACTGCCCCGCGAACGCACCCACCGATCGGCTGCGGGCGCGCGGGCGAGCGCCGACGCGTCCGCCTGAAACCAGCCGCTTCCGGCCTTCGCGCCTGAGTACTTCCCGCCTGAATCCACAGGGAACGGGCCGGACACCACCCGAAGATGGCGCCCGGCCCGGCGTGCGGTGCGGCAGGTGTTACGGCAGGAAGTACATCGGGTTCGGCAGCTTGAACGTCTGGTCGGCGTAGCCACCGGCAAGATCGCTGAACTGGTCGCCGAAGTTGGCCACGATGTCGAAGCCGAGGTCCTTCTCGATGTGCTTTCGGGTCAGTGACTTGTACTGGATCGTGGTGCAGGTCGGCGAGCAGGACGCCAGCCACGGCTGGTTCACCTGGTCCTTCAGGAACAGGTGGCCGGACGGGACGGACGGGTAGCCGGCGTTGGCGAGGTTGGTGACGGTGCCGGGACGCTGGCCTTCGGGCCGACCGGTCAAAAAGAAGATCGTGTACCCCTGTCCGACGGCCTGGTTGACCAGGGTCGGCATGCCCGGCACGGCCGGGAACGCCGCGCTGTTCACGAACGCGGCATTGGTCGCCGGGTTGAAGGCGAAGTTGCTGTAGATCTCGTAGTTGAACGTGTTCAGCGTGGTGTCGTCGATGTCGAGCAGAACCGCCTTGGGGCCCTGGTTCGGCGGCACCGGGTAGTCGTGACCCTTCCTCGGGTGGGCCAGCCACTTGGCCGCGTTCTGCTCGACCGCGGCCATCTCCTTGGCGTAGCTGCCGGTGAGGGAGAACGTGTGCAGCGTCTTCGCCCCGTCGACCGGGTCCGGAGTGGAGGTCGGTGTGTCGCCGTAGTAGCCCTTGATCGCGGTGCGGACCTGGTCGATGTTCTGGATCTGGTCGGCGCTGGTCGGGTTGGCCGGTGGCGCCGGAACGGATCGAGCAGCCTCGGTGTTGCTCGCGGTCGCTGACGTGGCCGACACGAGGACGAGCAGACCGAGCACAGTGACCACCGAGAGGAGCGCGGCGGGCAGGGCTCGCGACCTGCGAAGCAGGGCGAGAATGTGGGTCATTGAGACACACCTTTCAGGGCAGGCGAACGGGACAAGCACACCTTTCCTGATGAATCCCTGATAGCCAAGAGCCGGGCCGCAACCCGGTCGAAGTCGTGACCTTCCGGCGGCGGCGGCCGGAGTCAGTCCGTGGTGGCAGCGAAGGCTGCGGCCAGCGGGGCCGCGGTGAGTTCGGACTGCCAGGGCCGCGCACCGAGCTCCGCGAGGCGAACACCGACGGTGTCGGCGTCGAGCGGGCTGGGCGGTTCCCAGCACAAGCGCCGCACGACGTCGGAGGCCAGCAGGTTCTGGGCCAGCACGGTGTGCTCCGCGGCGAGCTGGGCGATGACGACTCGCGCCTGCGCGAGGCGGGCGGCGGCGGCGGGGTCGCGTTCGCGCCAGCGCGAGACGGCCGGCATGCCGTCACCGGTGGTGATGGTGGATGGCGGCAGCTCGTCGTCAGGAAGCTGGCGGGCCCGCTCGACCGCTCCGAACCACTGGTCGAGACGACGCCGCTGCCGCGGCCCGCCGAAGATCGGCAGCGCGGTGAGATCGGACGGCTGGGCGGGGTTGATCCGGGCGGCCTCGACGATGGCGGTGTCGGGCAGCACCCGGCCCGGCGCGATGTCGCGGGACGCCGCGTACTCGTCCCGGGCCGTCCAGAGCGATCGGACGGTGGCGAGCTGGCGCCGGTTGCGCAGCTTGTGGATTCCGGACGTGCGCCGCCACGGATCGACCCGCGGCGGGTGTGCGGGCGCGAGCCGGACGGCCTCGAACTCCTGTCGGGCCCATTCGGTCTTGCCCGCCTCTTGCAGGGCATCGGCCAGGACGTCGCGCAGCTGGACGAGCAGTTCGACGTCCAGCGCGGCGTAGACCAGCCAGTCGTACGGCAGCGGGCGAGTGGACCAGTCGGCGGCCGAGTGACCCTTCTCCAGGCCGACGCCGAGGTGCTTCTCGACCATCGTCCCGAGGGCGACCCGCTCGTCGCCGAGGAGGCGGCCGGCGAGTTCGGTGTCGAACAGGTGAGTCGGCCGCATCCCGAGCTCGTCGAGGCAGGGGAGATCCTGGGCGGCCGCATGCAGGATCCACTCGGCGTCGACGATGGCGTCGTTCAGCTCGGCGAGATCGGGCAGTGCGATCGGGTCGATGAGCGCGGTGCCGACCCCGGCCCGGCGCAGCTGGACGAGGTAGGCGCGCTGGCTGTACCGGTAGCCCGACGCGCGTTCGGCATCGAGCGCCACGGGACCGTGGCCGGCCCGCAGGGCCGCGACGAGCGCGTCGAGTCGAGCCGGGTCGACGAGCGGTTCGGGGACGCCGTCGCGGGGCGCATGCAGCAGGGGGACCGGAGGTGTCTCGGCGGGGGGAGGGTCGGGGTTGTCGTCCGGGTCGTCAGGCATCACAGCGAAGTCTGCCACCGCGTCAGCCCGGCGACAGGATCGTCACACCCTCGGGCGGCAGGCCGGCGGCGATGCAAAGCAGGTCGACGAAGGCGAGTAGATGCCGGCTGAGCTCGGTGTCGTCAGCCGTCCAGGATGCCCGCATCTCCATGGACACGGTGGTGCTCGGGCCGGCGAGGTCGCCGAAGCGGGTGGACGTGGTCTGGGTGACGGTGCCGCCAGCGGCGCGGTACGCGGCGTCGCGCTCGTCCAACGCGCTGGTCAGCCAGCTCCAGCCGACGGAGGGCAGCATCGGGTCGACGCCCATCTGGTCGTCCAATTCGGCCGAGGCGTAGGCGACCAGGCGCAGCACACCGTCCCAGGCCTCGTGGCCGTCGGGATCGTGCAGCAGCACCAGCCGTCCGGACGCGAGATCGATGCCGTCGGGAGAGATGATTTCGGCGCTGAGGGCATAGCTCCACGGCGCGAGCCGCTGGGGTGGGCGCAGTGGCTCGACCCGGACCTCGGCGCGAACGGTCACTGCGGTCAGGCTGGTGACCGCGGCCCGGAACACCTCGGGCTGGACCGCCGGTTCGTCGGCGGTGACGGTGGGGGTGTCCTCTGGCGGCGGCACGGTCGTCACCTGGCCGATCACGGGTTCGAGGGGGGACACGGTGCTCATCGGGTCCGGACGAGGTGCTGATTATTCACGCTGCGTGCCGAGCGGTGGAGCGGACGGCGGCGATCTGGAACAGGGGAGCGTCGAGCAGCAGCGCCGCGCCGCAGTCGACGCACGCGCGGTCGGGGCACAGCTCACCGTGGCCGTCGGCACAGGGCGGCGCCTCCGCGAGGCACTCACGCGCGCACGCGGGGCAATACAAAACCAGCAGTTCGACTGACATG
>JAOPVG010000050.1 GCA_025966255.1 Jatrophihabitans sp. | reverse complement strand
GGCGTCGTGCACGGACACCTGAGCGGTCTTGCCCGACTTCGCCGGGAACCGGAAGTCGATCGTCGCGCCCCGCACGCGGACGTGCCGCCGAGCCAGCGTGCTGAGCCCGTAGCTGTCGTTCTCCTCGGCGTAGACCTCGTTGCCGACCCGCAGGCCCGCGACGTCGATGATGCGCAGCTTCGCTGCAAGCACTCGATCGGAGTCGAGGGTGCGGCGCCGCAGCTGCCGGTCCACGTCGGCGCGAATCGCGGGCAGGGCGTCGCCGAAGCCGATGAGCCGGTAAAAGTTGAGCTGGTCGCGGATCGAGCGCCACCGCTCGTGGTAGATGTACTGCCGTCGCTCTCGCTCGTCGTCACCGACGGCGAGGAGATGCCCGTCCTCCCACGTGCAGATCCACACCTTGCGCCAAGCCGGCGGGATCGCGCTCTTGGCGATCCGGTCGCGGATCTTGACGTCCGCGATCGTGGCGCCCTTGGCGTCGCGGTAGGTGAAGCCACGCCCCTTGCGCAGCCTGGTCAGACCCGGCTCGTCGGGGCTGACGTAGCGCAGCTTCGCGATCTCGGCACACCGTTGCGGATTGTCGTACAGGGTGGCAATCAGCTGCGCTGGGGTGGTTGCGGCTGCTGGCACCACCTCGTCTTACCCGCACGGCAGTCACTCCTCGCGGAAAGAGCTCGACCGTGGCGATGGCTTCGTCACTGTGCGTATCCACCTATCTCGTGCCTCGTTAGCACTGAGTGAGGCTAGGCAACAGTCCTCAAACGGCTCCGGCCGGAGTCATGCCATCCAACAAGCCGGTGGATGGTTCGGTGGGGTGTCGTGCAGTAGGCGGACCGACGAGTTCGTCACCGCGACAGATTTCGGAAGGCAGACAATGCGAAAGACAATTCCCACGGCGGTGCTGGGCATCGCGGTCGCGGCCGCCGCGACACTCACCGCCGTCAACGGCGCCGGAGCAACGACCTACCAATTCGTCGGATACTCAGGCGGATCTCTCGTCCGCGCTTTGAACAACACCGTCACGTCCGACCTCACCGCCGCGTCGGCGATCACCACATCCTCGCTCGGTACCGTCACCAACACGGCGGCCGGCATCTCGGTACCCAACCTCCTCACCGCCGGCGCCGTCTCCACCTCGACGTCCGCCCAGGCCGTCACAGGTGGCTACAAGGTCGTCTCGCACGGCAAAACCGCGGGCGTGAAGGCGCTGAACGGGCTGATCACGGCCGACGCGCTCGACACCACCACGACGTCATCGCTGATCAACGGCAAGATCTCCGGCTCGGTGACGACCACGCTCGTCGGCGTGAAGATCGCCGGGATCAACCTCCCGGTCAAGATCCCGCAGAACTACCACGTCACGATCCCCAACATCGCCTCCGTGTACCTCAACTACTCGCTGGTCGCGGGCAAGGACCAGTCGGTGATGACGATCGGCTCCGGCCTCCTCATCACCCTCCTCAAGCCCCAGGGCGCCAACGCCATCGGCGCGGCCGTGTCGGTGAACCTCACCTACGCCGCCCTTGGCCCGATTCTGCCGCCGGTCACCGGACACAGCCTGCAAGGCAACGCGTACGGCACCTCGGTGAGCGCCAAGGTCGGCTCGCTCGTGAACGTCCAGTCCGACCCGACGGCCCCCATCTCGGTACCGGGCCTCGGCACGGCCGGCGTCACCCGCACCAGCAACATCGCGGGCGTCGCCCTCTCCCCGACGCTCCACATCGGCGCGGTGACCACCACGGCGACCGGGACCAACACGAACTCGCACTGGGAATCCGAGACCACAGCCGAGGTGGCGGGGATCAACTTGCTCAACGGTCTCATCACCGCTGACGCCGTGAAGACGGATGCTCACGTGAACGGCCTGCCGGGCACGCCGACGAAGGTCACCGGGTCGACCAACCTCGTGCACCTGAAGATCGCCGGTGCATTGATCCCGATTGACACCAGTCCGAACACCGTGATCAAGCTGCTCAACATCGGCACGGTGACCGTCAACCAGCAGGTGGCGGGCGCGACCGGAATCACGGTGCGCGGGCTCGTCATCAACCTCAGCACTGCCGCGTACGGTCTCCCGGCCGGCGCACAGGTCCAGGTTGCCTCGTCCTCCGCCTCGGCTGTCTGACCGAAACCGGCTTCGGCCAGCAGTTCCTGAAATGGCCCGGCCCCGCACGCTCGTCGTGCGGGGCCGGGCCCCTTCTGCACCGGCACCGCCGCCGGGATCCCGTCGCTCTGCGCTACGTTGTCTGAGCCGAGGGGCGGTAGCTCAGCTGGTTAGAGCCTCGAACTCATAATTCGATCGTCGTGGGTTCAAGTCCCACCCGCCCTACCAATCTTCAGCCCTACCAATCTTCAGCCCTACCAATCAGCCCTACCAATCGCAAAAATTCGTGGCACGCGCCGGATCAGCAAGGATGGTTCCGTGGCCGACGACGACACCATCGACGCGACGACAGCGGCTGTCCTGCAGGCGGCCGACGCGCTGTACGCGGCGCCGCCGGACGAGTTCATGGCGCGGCGAGCCGATCTGTCGGCGCAGGCCCGTAAGAGCGGTGATCCCGTCGCTGCGAAGTCGATCGGCGCGCTGCGCAAGCCGACGGTTTCGGCGTCGGTGGTCAATCGACTGGTTCATGACGACCCGTCAGCCGTCGACCGCCTGGCCGATGTCGGAGCCCGGCTGCGCGAGGCGCACGACGCCCTCGATGCCACCGTCCTGCGGGACCTGTCCGGAGAACGGCGCACGCTGGTCGGCGAGTTGACCCGCGCGGCGCTGGATTTGGCCGGGCTGGGAAATCCGTCCGCCGCGGTGCGCGACGAAGTCATCGCCACCTTCGATGCCGCGATCGCCGACCCGGACGTCGCCGAGCAACTGGGTCACCTGACCCGTTCCGCGAACTGGTCGGGTTTTGGCTTCGCGGTGACCGGTTCGCCCGAACTCACCCTTGTCCAAGGCGGTCGGAACGCGGCACCGCGCCCGACCCGAGCGAGCCGTTTGACGCGTCCGGCCGGCGACACCGGGCCCGACGAACCCGTCCCGCCAACCCGTCCCGAGACGTCACCACCACCCACCAAGATCCCGTCAGCCGTCCGACGCAAGAACGAACGGGCCCGCGTATTGGCCCAGTCCGCCTTCGATGCGGCCGACGGGGCGCTGCGCACGGCCGAGGCCGACGAGCAGGCCGGCACCGAGCGGGTGCGGTCGCTCACGGCCGAGATCGCCGAACTGCAGCGCGACCTCGAGCAGACCAGACGTGACCTCGACCGCGCTCGGCGCGAGGTCCGGTCCGCGCGCACCAAGCGCCGCGAGGCCCGGTCGGCTCTGGATCGAGCCGAGCGGCGAGCCTCGGAGTAACGGCCGGCGTCGGAGTAACCGGTCAGCGGGCCGAGTCGCGATGTGCCGACCGGTACGCGCGCGGGCTCAGGCCGAACTCACGACGGAAGGCCCGCGAGAAGTACTCGGCCGACGCGAACCCGCAGGCCAGCGCGACTCGCTCGACATGTCCCGGGCCACTGCGCGCGGCGAGGATCTCGGCCGCCCGCTCCAGGCGCCGACGCCGGATGCGCGCGGCCGGGCTCTCGGTGCCGTTGAACGCGCGGTACAGCTGACGCAGTGAGATGTTCAGCTGGGCCGCGATCGTGGCCGGGGTGAGATTCGGGTCGGCGGCCTGCTCATAGATGATCGCGTCAGTACGCATCCGCACCTGTTCCACCTGGGCCAGGTCGGGGAACGGCCGGTGCACGGCGGTGCGCAGGAGCAACGCCGCCAGGGCAGCAAGGTAGCGGTCGACGCCGACCAGACTGGAGGCGGTGCTCAACTCGTCGCTGCCGACGAGCAGAAGACCGACCGCGGCCCGCAGCAGCTGGATCTGGAACGGTGTGAGGTCGTACGCGCGGTCGCGCATCTCGCGGATCGCGCCCGCCTCGATCCCGATCACGGCCAGCGGGATGTTCAGCGTGTACAGGTGCGTATTCGCGACGAACTGCTCGCCGATCTCGTCGGCCGCCTCGTAGACGCGCAGGATTCCCGACGACGTCCCCACCGGCTCGAACACCGATCCGCCGCTGTCCAGACGGGCCAGGATGTGCACACCTCCGTCGAACGGCGACGGGATGGCCGTCCGCGGTCCCCGGTACAGCTCAGCCCCGCTCAGCGTCGAGGCCGACCAGATGCAGCGGGTTCCCCGTAGCCGGGCGCCCTTGAAGAAGTACGGCGCGCGGGCGTGGCGCAGCGGCGAGATCTGCATGCCGAGCGGGCCGGTGCGCAGCCGGCCGCTCCACGTGTCGGGGTTTTCGGCCGACACGTCGAGCCACGCCACCGCACCCGGCGGTGGGATGTCGTAACGTCCTGCGGCTTCGGCCATCAATCCCATTTCCTGCTCACAAGTTCGCCGACCCCCCGGTCGTCGTCGCTCCTGCACCGGGTTGAGCGCCCGACCCGCGCAACATGAGACAGAACGTAAGGTTGGCGACCCGGCGCCGCAAGCGGACCAAGGGGCGGAACTGCCGGGTACAACGGCCCATTCGGGCAGCTGAGCACCGAGCGCAGGTCGAGCGACGGTGCGGCATTCGGCGCGAATGCGACAGATCACCAGGTGCGCCAGTGTGAGGCGCGACCTTCCCGTGATCGGTTTGCACCCGTCCGCGGCTAGAGTCCGGCAAGGGTGAGGCCCACGACGACCTGGACAGGAAGGCGCTCGCGTGAAGCTCGGCTACCACACCGGTTACTGGTCCGCCGGCCCGCCCGAAGGCGTCACCGACGCGATCGCGCTCTGCGAGAAGCTCGGCTTCGACTCGATCTGGACGGCCGAGGCGTACGGGTCGGACTGCCTTACCCCGCTGGCGTGGTGGGGCGCTTCGACGTCGACGGTTCGGCTCGGCACCAACATCCTGCAGCTCTCGGCGCGGACCCCGGCCGCGACCGCCATGGCCGCGATGACGCTCGATCACCTGTCCGGCGGGCGGTTCGTGCTCGGCGTGGGCGCGTCCGGCCCCCAGGTGGTCGAAGGCTGGTACGGCCAGCCCTACCCCAAGCCACTCGCCCGCACGCGCGAGTACATCGAGGTCGTCCGCAAGATCCTGGCCCGCGACGAGCGAGTCACGAACGACGGCGCGTTCTACCCGCTCCCCTATCCGGGCGGCGCCGGCCTAGGCAAGGCGCTGAAGTCGACGGTGCACCCGTTGCGCACCGACATCCCGATCATGATGGGCGCCGAGGGCCCGAAGAACGTCGCCCTCTCGGCCGAGATCGCCGACGGCTGGCTGCCGATGTTCTTCTCGCCCAAGATGGACGGCTTCTACCGCGAGGCGCTCGCCGCCGGATTCGCCGCCCGCTCACCGGCCCGCCGGGCCGCCGCGGACTTCGAGGTGCCAGCGTTTCTGCCGGTCGTCGTCGACGACGACGTCGAGGCCGCGGCTGACCGGGTCCGCCCGGCGATCGCCCTCTACATCGGCGGTATGGGGGCAAAGTCGATGAACTTCCACGCCAATCACTTCGCCCGGATGGGCTACGAGGCTGACGTGACGAAGATTCAGGAGCTGTTCCTCGGTGGTCAGCGGCTCGAAGCCGTCGCCGCCGTGCCCACTGCATTGGTCGAGGACATCGCGCTGATCGGCCCAGCCGCCAAGATCCGCGACGAACTCCCGGTCTGGGAGTCCACGGTGATCACCAGCTTGATCATCCAGGCGCCGCCACAAACGTTGCCGAGCATCGCCGAG
>JAOPVG010000043.1 GCA_025966255.1 Jatrophihabitans sp. | reverse complement strand
GCCCGCGGCGATGAGGTGCGCATCGTCACCTCCGTACCTGGGCCGGACTTGCTGAACGACCTTCCAGTGAGTCGTCCCTCGAACGCTCGATCCAGCGAGCGACCGCTGATCCGATACGACTGGACCTTCCGCGGCCGTCGGGAGGTGTTGGCCGGAGACTTCGACGTCGTCCACGCCCACGTCTCGGCGGCCTCGCCGCTGGCATTCTTCACGGCTGCCGCGGCAGCGCGCGCCGGAATCCCCACAGCGCTGACTGTCCATTCGCTGTGGACAAATCTCACCTCGGTCTTTCGATCGGTCGACCTCGCAGTGCAATTGCGCCGGGCTCCGGTGGCGTGGTCGGCGGTCAGTGACATCGCTGCCGGCTCGGTCCGGCAGGTACTCGGCCCCTCGCTGCCGGTGGGGATTGTTCCCAACGGCGTCGACGCCGACGAGTGGCGGCATACGCCGCTGCCCCGCTCGCCCGATCGGGTCACCCTCGCCACGGTCGGCCGGCTCGCTGCCCGGAAGCGACCTCGCCACCTGGTGAGCATGCTTCGCGAGGTCCGAGCGCGAGTACCGGCGCAGGTGGCGCTGGCGGCGGTCATCGTCGGCGAGGGCCCGCAGCGCCGGATCCTGCAGCACTCGCTTGATGAAAGCGGGGCCGGAAGTTGGATCCACCTGGCCGGGAAAGCCGACCACAAACAGATCCGCCGGATCTACGAGAGCACGGACTTCTACGTCGCTCCGGCGACGTTGGAGTCATTCGGTATTGCTGCTCTCGAAGCACGCTGCGCGGGGTTGCCGGTCGTGGCCCGGAGATCATCCGGGATCGCCGAGTTCATCACCCATGATGTCGAAGGTCTGCTGGTCGACGATGACGAGGCGATGATCGACGCCATGGTTCGGTTGGCGACCTCACCCTCGACCCTGGACCGGTTGAGCCGCCACAATCTCAGTACCGCGCCCGCTGTTACCTGGCCGTTGGTGCTCTCCCGGTGCGATGACCTGTACGCGCAAGCGCGTTCGAACCAGTTTCCTCCGTCCCGGACGCCGGAGAGCGGGTCCAGCGGCCGATGAACCTGCCGGTTATCGGGCCAGCAGCGCATCAGCGTGCGGTCGACCGAGTGCAGGCCAGCTACCGCGCCATCCCACCCGGTGCGCCGATACGTCTGGCCAAACGCACGTCAAATCTGTTCCGCCCGCGCGCCCAACCCACGGCCGGACTCGACGTGTCCGAGTTGGCAAGCGTTATCGACATCGCTGCCGACAGTCGAACTGCGGACGTGCAGGGTATGTGCACCTACGAGCGCCTCGTGGAGGCCACCCTCGGCTACGACCTGATGCCACTCGTCGTCCCGCAACTGAAAACGATCACGCTCGGCGGAGCGATCACCGGCCTGGGTATCGAGTCATCATCCTGGCGCAACGGCCTTCCGCACGAGTCCGTGCTCGAGATGGACATCCTTACCGGCAGCGGCGAGATCGTGACGGCCAGCGCGGACGAGCACAGCGACCTGTTCCACGCCTTCCCCAACTCCTACGGGAGCCTCGGGTATGCGGTCCGGATCCGCGTCCGGCTCGAACCGGTCGCGCCTTTCGTCGCGCTCCGGCACGTGCCGTTTGCCGACCTCGATGCGCTGATGGCGGCCGTCGCCGCAATCGTTACGAGCGGAAGCTGGCAAGGCCGTCCGGTCCACTTCGTCGACGGCGTCATGTTCTCCCTTGACGAGTGCTACCTGACGTTGGGGCAATGGGCCGCCGAGGGAACCGGGAGCGACTACACGGGGCAACAGATCTACTACCGGTCGATCCGAGAACGTGCAGCCGACTGTCTCACCGTTCACGACTACCTCTGGCGCTGGGATGCCGACTGGTTCTGGTGCTCAGCGGCCTTCGGAGCGCAGCGCCCGCTCATCCGGCGGGTGTGGCCGCGACGTCTGCGCCGTAGCGATGTCTACCACCGCCTAGTGGGTATGGAGAACCGGTACGGCGTGACGGGGCGTATCCAGCGGCGGCGCGGTCGACCCGAGACCGAACGGGTGGTCCAAGACATCGAGGTGCCGCTGGAGCGGGCCGCCGAGTTCCTGCGTTGGTTCACCGAGGAGGTGGGGATGTCCCCCGTCTGGCTCTGCCCGTTGCGCTCCCGCCAGACGTGGCCGCTCTATCCGCTGGCCGCCGGCGTCACCTACATCAATGTGGGTTTCTGGGGCACAGTCGCGATCCGACCGGGTGGTAGCGATGGTGAAGTGAACCGCACGATCGAAGCTGCGGTGGCCCGATTCGGTGGGCACAAGTCTTTGTACTCCGATGCGTATTACGACCGGGACACCTTCGCTGCGCTCTACGGCGGCGAGCAGTTGGCGGCAGTCCGCGACGTCTACGACCCGGACGGCCGGCTCAGCACGATGTTCGACAAGGTGGTGGGCAGTCGATGAGCGTTGCGGATCTCGTCCGCGCACTGAGCGAGGACGCCGTACCGGTACACGTCGAGGCCTTCGATGGCAGCACCGTCGGCAACACCGACAGCGGACTGACGCTCATCCTGCACAACGAACGCGGCCTCCGGTACCTGCTGACTGCGCCCGGTGATCTCGGGCTCGCCCGCGCCTACGTGTCCGGTGACCTGGAGCTTGTCGGCGCCCATCCCGGCGACCCGTATCCCGCGCTGCAGGCAATGGCCACCTGGCGCTTTCGGCGTCCTCGAATCGCCGAGCTTCCCGGCCTGCTGGCCGAGGTCGGTCTGCGCAGACTGGTGCCGCCGGCGCCCCCGGCGCAAGAGGCGTTTCCGCGCTGGCGCCGGACCGTGCAGGGATGGCGTCACTCCCGCAACCGCGACGCCCGCGCGATCAGTTCTCACTACGACGTCTCGAACGGGTTCTACGAATACGTGCTCGGGCCATCGATGGCCTACACCTGCGCCGTCTTCCCGACGCCCGACGCCAGCCTCGAACAGGCTCAAGCGGAGAAGTTCGACCTCGTGGCCCGCAAATTGGCGCTCGGGCCAGGTATGCGACTGCTCGACATCGGCTGTGGCTGGGGAGGCATGGCCCTACACGCGGCGCGCGAGTACGGCGTGCAGGTCGTAGCCGTGACGCTGTCCAAGGCGCAGGCCGAGTGGGCGGCCGCCGCGGTGGATCGTGCCGGGCTGGCGGCCCGCGTCGAGGTGCGGCACTGCGATTACCGCGACTCGCCCGGCGTCGACTACGACGCGGTCAGCTCGATCGGACTGCTCGAGCACGTCGGCGTCGCAAATTATCGGCCCTACTTCTCATTCATCAGGGACAAGTTGCGCGACGGCGGCCGGCTGCTGAACCACTGCATCACGCGGCCGGACAATATCCACCGCGTGCTGCCCGGCGTGTTCATCGATCGCTACGTGTTCCCCGACGGGGAACTGACCGGCTCCGGCCGGATCATCAGCGACGCCCAGAACGCGGGTTTAGAGGTCCGCCACTCGGAGAATCTGCGCGAGCACTACGCGCTGACGCTGCGGGCCTGGTGTGCCAACCTGGTGAGCAACTGGGACGCCTGCGTCGACGAGGTCGGGGTGCCGAAAGCCCGGGTCTGGGTCCTCTACATGGCCGGCTCGCGACTC
>JAOPVG010000025.1 GCA_025966255.1 Jatrophihabitans sp. | reverse complement strand
TCCGTCGCCGGTGTTGTAGACGACGGTCTCCACCGATGTGTCGATCGCGCCGGACTCGACGAGCTTCTTCAGCACCGCCACCGTCACGCCGCCAGCGGTCTCGGCGAACACGCCAGTGGTGCGGGCGAGCAGCCGGATGCCCTCGCGGATCTCCTCGTCGTTCACCGACGCCATCGAGCCGCCGCTCGAGCGGACGGCATCCAGGGCATACGGGCCGTCGGCCGGATTGCCGATGTTGAGCGACTTCGCGATGCCGGTCGGCCGGACCGGCTGCACGACGTCGGAGCCGTCCGCGAAGGCCGTCGCGATCGGCGAGCACCCGGCCGACTGCGCGCCGTACACCTTCCACGACGACGAGGGCACGAGGCCCGCCGTCACCAGCTCCTTGAATGCCTTGTTGATCTTGGTCAGCATCGAGCCGGACGCCATCGGCGCCACATACTGCCCGGGCAACCGCCAGCCGAGCTGTTCGGCGACCTCGTAGCCAAGCGTCTTCGAGCCCTCGGCGTAGTAGGGCCGGATGTTGACGTTGACGAAGCCGGTGTTCTCGAACTCGTCGGTCTCGGAGAGCTCGGAGCAAAGCCGGTTCACGTCGTCGTACGAGCCCTCGATGCCGACGAGCGTCCCCGCGTAGACCGCCGTCTGAGTGATCTTCGCGGGCTCCAGGTCGGACGGGACGAACACGATCGAGGGCATGCCGATCCGGGCGGCGTGGGCGGCGACTGAGTTGGCGAGGTTGCCCGTCGATGCGCAGGCGATCCGCTCGAAGCCCAGCTCCCGCGCCGCGGTGATGGCCACCGACACCACGCGGTCCTTGAACGAATGCGTCGGGTTCGCAGAGTCGTCCTTGACCCAGACGGGCGCGGTGAAGCCGAGCTCGTCGGCCAGCCGGTCGGCGCGGATGAGCGGGGTCATGCCGGTGAAGGACTCGACGCGGGTGGCTGCGTTCTGACCGACGGGCAGGAGCCCGGCGTAGCGCCACAGCGAGTGCGGACCGGCCTCGATCTCGTCGCGGGTGACGCGCGAGAGTGCCGCGGTGTCGTAGCCGATCTCAAGCGGTCCCCAACACTCCGAGCACGCGTGCTGCGGGCCGAGCGGGAACTGCGCGCCGCAGCTACGACAGACGAGTGCCGATGCGGGTGATGGAACGGTGTTTCGATCTGCCAAGGCAGTCATGTATACGAGGCCTTTCTCCTCATCTTCCCCGCACTGGTTGTACGGGCCGGAGTTGGCACCTGCGGCGGCGGCCTCGCAAAAACGGACTGGATCCGTGAGCAAGATGCATCGCGCGCGGTTGCCGGGGCTTCGTCGGGCCGGTCCCTCTGCCCCTCTGGATGAGCGCTGCTATTCGGTTGTCGGCCTACAAAGTAGGGCCACCGTCATGATGCCACAGGCTCGCTGCGGCCTATCCGGTCGAGTAGTCGCCCGTGAGCACGACCACGACAGGTCCGCTCGGCAGTTCCGGAAACTTCGGCTGGACCCGCTTGATCGTCGGGTACTGCTGCTGCAGCGCTTCTGCGGCCGACCGGGCCTGCGCATCGTTGGCGTCGTAGTACGCGCAGGTCGAGATGATGTTGTTCTGGTAGTTGGCGAAGTGGGTGACCGTCCAGCCCCCGGACTCGAAACGCTGCGCGGCCTGCCTGGCCAGGTTGGTCACGGTGCTGTTGTTCAGCACGACCAACGGCACGGCGCGCACCGAGTCCGTGGAGGACCCGCCACTGGACGCCGACGTCTGCGGCTTCGGCGTCGTCGCCGTCTTGCTGGACTGGGACGCCGGACGCGTGATCGTGCGCGTCGGCGCGGACGAGCTGGAATTCGCGGCGGCGAGTTTGCCCTTGGGGTTGTGCAGGGCGATGACCGCCACGACGAGGACGGCTACGCCCAGAAGGGCAAGCACGATCCCCGCCAGCCGCTCCCGGTGTTGCCGGCGAGCTTGCTGCCGGGCCATGCGGCCATGCTTCGCGTTCAGTGCTTCAGACCTCGATACCCAGACGACGGGCCGACCGCTGACGCTGCCGGCTGGCCCGCAATCTACGCAGGCGCTTAACGAGCATAGGGTCTGCCGCCAGAGCGGCTGGCGTGTCTATCAGGGCATTCAAGACTTGGTAGTACCGAGTGGCGGACATGTCGAACAGTTCGCGAATTGCTTGTTCCTTGGCTCCGGCGTACTTCCACCATTGGCGCTCGAAGGCGAGAATCTCGCGATCACGACGATCCAGACCGTCACCGGAGCCGCCAGTTTCGTCTGACCCTGCGGCAGCGTGCGCGGACTGCATGCTGAATTACCCCTCCGACGTCCTCACGGTTCCACGATTCCTCGGCGAGTGCGGTGCCCGAGCGCGACGTGCCCCCGAATTGCACCCGTGTAATTCCGTGTCGTCATTCAACCACGACCAGTTCCTGTCAACCGGATGCGCCGCGCTGTGCATAACCGGGCTTCTCATCCACAGCCTGCCGGATGCACCGCCGACGAGTCCGGATTTCGCGCCACCCTGATCGGCATGTCGTTCCTCCCCGACCCCGACGAGATGTACGCGATCGCCGACCGCATCGCCGGCCAGGCGGCGGCCGCCCGCGCGCGGGCCGACGAGCTGGGTACCGCGATCGCCGCCGCCGACTGGCACGGCCTCGCGGCCGACGCCTTCGACCTGATGGCCGACGGCGTCCTGGGCGGTCTGCGGCGCGCGGCCGGCCGGCTTGACGACGCCGCCGACGCTCTGCGCCGCCACGCCGGCACTGTGCAACGCATGCTGGACAACCTGTCCCTGCTCGGGCATGACCTGCTTGGCTTGGGCGTCGACCTCGACGTCACGATGCTCGACGGCCTGCTGCATCCCGACCGGTTGCTCGGCGACGCCGGCGCCGTCCTGGGCGACGTGGTGGGCCTGTTCGGCGACGCGGGCGGCGTGCTCGGGGACGTCGGCGGCCTGATCGGGATCGGCTGATGAGCCCGCTGATGGCGCCCGCCGCGCCGCCTGTACCCCCGAAACCGATCTCGGTGCGCGGCGGCGCGAGCGGGATCACGGCCCAGTGCGACGAGATCGTGGCCCTGGCCCGGCGCTTCGGCGGTGCCGCCACCGATACCCTGCACGCGGCCTGGACGCTGCACGGTTACCTCGTCCACCCCGGCCTCGCCGAATCCGCCCTCCTCGACCCGGTCGGCTACGCCGCGTTCGAAGTCGATCTGCTCGACGCGCTGGACGGGCTGCACGGGCTCACCTGGGTCGCCGCGCAGAGCGGCCTCATCGACGGCGAGCTGCGAGTGGCCGCCACCGGCTACGAGGCCGCGGACCAGCTGTACTCCGACGCCCACGACATCGTGCTCGGCCTGGCCCGGTTGCCGGCGGCCCTCATCGCGGCCGCGGACGCCCTGGTCAGCACCGGGGACCCGATCACGGCCGCCGAGGCCGGCATCGCCCGGGACCCGGAACTGGCCGACGTCGTCGTCGACGCCCTCGGGATTCCCGGCCTGCTCACCGCGGGCGCCCGGTTGCTTCCGGATGGGCGCGGCGTCGTGCACCGCCTGGGCCGGGACGCCGGCGGCGTGGCGGGCCAGGCGCCGCGGCAGCTGACCGACGTCCTGCGCGATCTCGACCGACGCAACGACGACACCCACCACGGCGCTGTCGACGTCCGCATCCTCACCCTGCCCGACGGTTCACGGCGGGCCATCGTCGACATCACGGGCACCAAGTCCTGGTCGATCACCGCCACCGAAGACATCACCAGCCTGACCACCAACGGTCGCGCCCTCGTCGGCGACCGAACTGCCTACGAGCAGGGCGTCCTCGCGGCGATGCACGACGCGGGAGTGCGGGCGAGCGACCACGTCATGCTCGTCGGGCACAGCGAGGGCGGCCTCGTGGCGGTCAACACGGCGCGGGCCGCCGCCCGCAGCGGTGCGTTCAACGTCACGCATGTCGTCACGGCGGGCGCACCGGTCGGGCTGACGGTCGGTCAGCTCCCCAGGAAGGTGAACGTGCTGGCGCTCGAGAACTCGAAGGACGTCGTCCCGCATCTGGACGGCGTGGCCAATCCCGACCGGCCCAACATCACCACCGCCTCCTCGGCCCACGGAAACGGCCGGGTCGGCGACGACCACAGCCTGAAGGACGTCTACGTCCCGTTGGCTGCTGACGTCCAGGCGAGCAACAACACCTCGACCCGGGATTTCCTGTCCAGCGCGAGCGGCTACTTCGAGGCGACCCAAGTCAGCACGCACACCTACCAGGTCACCCGGGGGTACTGAATGTTCACCTGGCTCACCACGAACCCGGGCGTACGCACGGATACACCCACTGCGCTTGCCCCGGGCCCATGCGTCCGCAACGATCCTGCACATGCTGGGACTGATGCAGGACCTGCCCCTGACGACGAACTGGATCTTCAGCCGCGCCGAGCAGTACTACGGCGACAAGCAGATCGTCACCCGCACGGCGAAGGGGATCGAGCGCGGCACGCTCGCCGACGTCCTCGCCGATTCGCGCAAGGTCGCGGGTTATCTCGACAGCATCGGTATCTCCGCGGACGGCAGGGTCGGCACGTTCGCGTGGAACAGCGCGCGCCACCTGTCCCTGTACTTCGCGATTCCGGGCACCGGCCGGGTGATGCACACCCTCAACATCCGGTACTTCGCCGAGCAGCTGATCTACACCGTCGACCACGCCGAGGACGAAGCGGTCTTCGTCGACCGGTCGTTGCTACCTGTGTTCAGCAAGTACCTGCCGCAGCTCGGCACCGTGAAGCACGTGATCGTCATGGACGACGGCGCCGACGCCGAGATCCCCGACGACCCGCGCATCGTGCAGTACGCGGACGTCGTGGGCGGCGCCGGGCCCATCGACTTCACCGACCGGGTGAAGGACGAGCGTCAAGCCGCCGCGATCTGTTACACGACCGGCACCACCGGCAACCCGAAGGGGGTGCTGTACTCCCACCGCTCCACCTGGCTGCACTCGAACGCCACCACGACGACCAGCGTGTTCGGGCTCAGCGAGAGCGACCGCGTGCTTCCGGTTGTGCCGATGTTCCACGCCAACGCGTGGGGCCTGCCGTACGCGGCCGGGCTCGCGGGTGCATCGATGGTGATGCCCGGACCCGACCTGTCCCCGGCCGCCATCATCGGTCTGCTCGAGTCGGAGAAGGTCACGCTCGCCGCCGGCGTGCCCACGATCTGGATGGGCATGCTGCCGCTGATCGAGGGCCGCGACCTCTCCTCCTTGCGCATGATCGTGTGTGGGGGCTCGGCCGTGCCGCGGGCGCTGTCCGAGGCGTACCGGGAGAAGATCGGGTTCCCGATCACCCAGGCCTGGGGCATGACCGAGACCTCGCCGCTGGGCTCGGTCTGCACCATCCGCTCCGAGGTCGCCGACCTGCCCGAGGACGACAAGGCCGACATCCGGGCAACGGGTGGCATCGCCCCGCCCGGCATCGAAGTGCGCATCGTCGACTCCGAGACCCGCGAGCCGCAGCCGTGGGACGACGAGGCGACGGGCGAGCTCGAGGCCCGGGGCCCGTGGGTCGCCAAGCAGTACTACCGCACCGACGAACCGGGTGACCAGTACTCCGACGACGGCTGGCTGCGCACCGGCGACGTCGCCTCGATCTCCAAGCTCGGCTACATCCGCCTCGTCGACCGCACGAAGGACCTGGTGAAGTCCGGCGGGGAGTGGATCAGCTCCGTCGACCTCGAGAACCAGATCATGGGGCACCCGAAGGTCGCCGAGGCCGCCGTCATCGCGATAGCCCACCCGAAGTGGTCCGAGCGCCCGCTGGCCTGCGTGGTCGTCAAGGACGGCGAGGAACTCACCCGCGAAGAGGTGCTGGAGTTCCTCGGCGAGCGACTCACCAAGTGGCAACTGCCCGACGACGTCGTGTTCATCGACGAAGTGCCCAAGACCAGTGTCGGAAAGTTCTCGAAGAAGACACTTCGGGACAAGTTCGCCGACTACGAATTGCCGACCGCCTGACCGCAAGGACCGCGCCCGGCGTGTCGCACCACTGGTAACACTTGTCACAGGGGTAACGTGAATGGTTTGATCAACCCGCCCTCGGACCCCCCCACGAGGGCGGGTGGGCTGCTGACCAGGTACGCCGCCCCTGACGACGTGTGGCCTCCAGGCTGCACGGCCCGACAGGGAAGACGCTATGTCCCGACCTCGCTGCCAGCGCCTGCTACGAATCGGTACCATCCTGCCCGCGGTGATCACCGCAGTCGCGGGGGTCACCGCGGCCCTCGTCATCCCGGCCGCCCCGGCCACCCCACCGAGCCCGGCTGCGTTTTCATCCCACGCGCCGATCGGGGCCCTGGACTCCCGGTACATAATTCCGGGCGGTATCCGCGCTGTCGGCTGGGACCTCGATCCAGACTCTGCGAAAACCGCACTGACCACCTTCGCGCGGATCGATGGCAAGTGGGTCGGTCACACGATCGCCGCGCTGAACCGTCCCGATATCGCCAAGACCCATCCGAGCGCCGGCGCCGGCCACGGCTTCGACTGGTTCATCCCGGTGCCTGAGGGAAACCACACGGTCTGCGTCGCCGCACAGAACGTGGCCGCCGGCGCCAACTATTCGCTGGGCTGCATGACCCGGACCTTCGACTACGGCCCGTACGGC
>JAOPVG010000021.1 GCA_025966255.1 Jatrophihabitans sp. | reverse complement strand
CCGCAGTTGCCGACGACCTCGGTGGTGACGCCCTGCCGCACCTTGCTCGGCGCCGTCGGATTCGCGAGCAGCGTGAGATCCGAGTGCGTGTGGATGTCGACGAAACCCGGACAGACGACGGCGCCGGAGACGTCTCGGCGCTCGGCCGACGCCGAGCCGAGGTCCACACTGGCGAGATCGCCGATGGCGCGGACGACGCCGTCGCCGACAAGCACGTCGGCCCGGCGGGCGGGCGCCCCGGTCCCGTCGATGACCGAGCCACCGTGCAAGAACAGTAATTTCATGTCAGTTGCTCGCCCGCCTCGTCGCTGCTTCAAGGAGCGAACCATGATCGAACGCATCGCCTCAAACGCAACCACATCTCCGACGCACACACCGGGAGTGGGCCGGGTGGCATCGCCGCCGAAGTTCCGACCGCGCGACGATCCGGTACCGGTGTAGTTCGGCGCCTCGACGGTCATCTGGATGTCGTGCGGGTGCGACTCCTTCAGGCTGGCCTGCGTGATCCGCACGAACTGGCCGCGCTGCTCGAGTTCGGCCGTGGTGCGCGCGCCGACGTAGAACATCGACTGCCGCAGACCGCCCACGAGTTGGTGCGTAACCGCGGACAGCGGCCCGCGGTAGGCGACGCGGCCCTCGATGCCCTCGGGCACGAGCTTGTCGTCGCTGGTGACCTCGGCCTGGTAGTAACGATCCTTCGAGTAGGACTTCTTGCCGCGCGAGCTCATCGCCCCGAGCGAACCCATGCCCCGGTAGGTCTTGTACTGCTTGCCGTTGACGAAGATCAGGTCGCCGGGCGACTCGTCGCAGCCGGCGAGCAGCGAGCCCAGCATTACGGTGTCGGCCCCGGCCACGATCGCCTTGGCGATGTCGCCCGAGTACTGCAGCCCACCGTCGGCGATCACCGGCACGCCCGCGGGCTTGCAGGCCAGCGACGCCTCGTACACCGCAGTCACCTGCGGAGCCCCCACACCGGTGACGACGCGGGTCGTGCAGATCGAGCCCGGCCCGACCCCCACCTTCACGGCGTCGGCCCCGGCGTCGACGAATGCCTGCGCCCCCGCGCGCGTGGCGACGTTGCCACCGATCACCTGCACGTGCCGCGTCGCCGGATCGGCCTTGAGCCGGCGCACCATGTCGAGCAGCAGCCGCACATGCCCATGCGCAGTGTCGGCCACGAGCACGTCGGTGCCGGCCTCCACGAGCGTGGTGGCGCGCTCCCACGAGTCGCCGAAGTACCCGATGGCCGCGCCGACCATCAACCGGCCGTGTGCGTCCTTGGACGCAGTCGGGAACTGCTCGGACTTCACGAAGTCCTTCACCGTGATCAGCCCGGCCAGCCGGCCCAGTTCGTCGACGAGCGGCAACCGCTCGCGTTTGTGCAGGCGCAGCAGCGCAGTGGCGTCGTCGTGCGAGATGCCCACCGGCGCGGTGAACAGCGGCATCGGGGTCATTACCTCGTCGACCTTCGTGGTGGCCCACTCGGTCACGGAGACGAAGCGGAGGTCGCGGTTGGTGATGATGCCGAGCAGGCGCTGGTCGGCGTCGACGACGGGCAGCCCGGAGATCCGGTACTCACCGCACACCTCGTCGAGCTGCTCGAGCGTGGCATCCGGGCCGATGGTGACCGGGTTGGGGATCAAGCCGGTCTGGGTCCGCTTGACGAGGTCGACCTGGTAGGCCTGGTCCTCGATCGACAGGTTGCGGTGCAACACCCCGATGCCACCCTGACGCGCCATGGCGATGGCCATCCGGGCCTCGGTGACGGTGTCCATCGCGGCCGAGAGCAGCGGGATGGCCAGCGTGATCTCGCGGGTCAAGCGCGAGGTCGTATCGACCTCGGACGGATTGACGTCAGTCTCGCCGGGCAACAGTAGGACGTCATCGAAGGTCAGACCGACCGCGGCGAACTTGGCGGGGAGCGGGTCGGCCAGGTACTCGTCAGGCAACGAAAACTCCTTGCGGTCGCCGAGGTTTCATCGTACGCGCGGAGCCCTCGCCCCCGTGCTGCCCCCCACCTCAACCGGGACAAATGTCAGGGTCGGTTCGGGGGGAAGCCCAATGGTTGCGGGGGCGCTGCGGCGAGAGGGTCAGTGCCATGACCAGATCCGAGACAATCACCGGCTTCCGTTCCTCCACCGCCGCTGCGAGCGCGGTCGACGTCGTCAAGAGCTACGGCTCGGGCTCCACCGCCGTCCGCGCCCTCGATCACGTCAGCGTCGACCTCAACCGCGGTGAGTTCACCGCGATCATGGGGCCCTCCGGCTCCGGCAAGTCCACGCTGATGCACTGCCTCGCCGGCCTGGACACCGTGACGTCCGGATCGGTCGCGATCGGTGACGTCGAGCTGCGCGGCCTGTCGGACAAGAAGATGACCGCCCTCCGGCGCGACCGCATCGGCTTCGTGTTCCAGTCCTTCAACCTCGTCCCCACGCTCACCGCGCTCGAGAACATCACACTCCCGATCGCCATCGCCGGCCGCCGGCCCGACCGGGAGTGGCTCGCCACCGTCATCGACACCCTCGGCCTGCGCGACCGCCTCGGGCATCGCCCCAGCGAGCTCTCCGGCGGCCAGCAGCAGCGCGTGGCCGTCGGCCGCGCCCTGGCCTCCCGTCCGGAGATCATCTTCGGGGACGAGCCGACCGGCAACCTCGACTCCCGCTCCAGCGGCGAGGTGATGGGCATCCTGCGCCAGTCGGTCGACCAGCTCGGCCAGACCGTCGTGATCGTGACGCACGACCCCCGCGCGGCGAGCTGGGCCGACCGCGTGCTGTTCCTCACCGACGGCCGGATCGTCGACGAGCTGCGCTCGCCCACCGCCGACTCCGTCCTGGACCGCATGAAGCGTCTCGAGACGCGGTCATGAGCGCGATGCGGACGGTTGCCCTACGCAACCTGCGGGCGCACAAGGTGCGCCTGGCCCTGACCCTGATCTCGGTATTGCTCGGGACGGCGTTCGTCGCCGGCTCGTTCGTCTTCACCGACACGCTCAAGCACAGCTTCGACAACATCTTCGCCACCAGCGACAAGGGCGTCGACGCGCGGGTGCAGGCCCGCCACGACTACGACCCCGGTGTCCCCACCAACCTCATCGCGACGATCGGCGCGGTGCCGGGAGCCGCGGTGGTCGAGCCCCAGATCAATGGTCCGGTCGTGCTGGTCAAGGCGGACGGGACCAAGGTGGAGTCCAACGGTGCCCCGAGTGTCGGCGGCCTCTGGGCCACCCGTTCGGTGAACCCGATCCCATCGTTCGTCACCGGCCATGCACCCCGGACCGACCACCAGGTGGTCGTCAACGATGGAGCCGCCACCAAACACGGCATGCACACCGGCGACCAGGTGAAGGTCGTCGTGTCGAACTCCTCCGTTGTCGACGCCACGATCAGCGGCATCTACCGCTCCAGCGTCAACACCGGCGGGTACATCGGCGCGCTGTTCACCCGCGGCGAGGCCATGCGGCTGTTCACCGACGGCCGGCACGTCACCGCGGTCGACGTCGCGGCCGCGCCGGGCGTCTCGGAGCAGACGCTGACGGATCGGATTGCGAAGATCCTGCCCGGCGGGCTGCAGGCCAAGACCGGCACCCAGGTCCGCGACGCCGAGACCGCCGACATTTCCAGCGCGCTGTCGTTCGTGAACTACATCCTGCTCGGCTTCGGCATCGTCGCCCTGCTGGTCGGGACGTTCATCATCTACAACACGTTCGCGATGATCGTCGCGCAGCGCCAGCGGGAGCTGGCCCTGCTCCGCGCGATCGGCGCCGGGCGCAAGCAGGTCCGTCGCTCGGTGGTGTTCGAATCCGGCGTCATCGGTATCGTCGGCAGCGCGCTCGGCCTGGCCGGCGGCATCGGCCTCGCCTACGGCCTGCACGCCCTACTCGACTCGTTCGACCTCGGGCTGCCTTCCGGCGGAATGGTGCTGTCCACGCGCACGATCCTCATCACGTTGATCCTGGGTACCGCCGTGACGCTGCTCGCCGGCCTCGCCCCCGCTCGCCGGGCGGCGCGAATCGCACCGGTGGCGGCGATGCGCGAGGAGTTCAGTTCCCCGTCGGCGTCCGGCCTGCGCCGGCGCACCGCGATCGGCGTCGTGGTCGCGGCGGCGAGCGTCGCGGCCACCGTGGCCGGCGTCATCAGCGACAAGGCCGGTGCCGCAGCGAGCTTCACCGGCCTCGGCCTGGTGACCGCCTGCGTCGCTGCGATGCTGCTTTCCCCCGTCCTCGCTCGGTGGGTGATCGTCCCGCTGGGACGCATCGTGGGCCGCCCGTTCGGCACGGTCGGCCAGCTGGCCCGCACGAACGCCATTCGCAATCCGCGGCGGACGGCCGCCACCGCGTTCGCCCTCACCCTCGGGCTCATTCTCGTCGCCGGTATTGCCGTGGTCGGGGCGTCGATCAAGGGCAGCCTGGGCAACATCATCGACAACACGGTCCAGGCCGACTACATCGTCACGACGAACAACCAGCTCTACGTGCCGACGCCGGCGGTCGCCGCGGTGCGCACGGTGCCGGGCGTGGCTACGACGACCGCGCTGCACGACCTCAACGTGTCGATCAACGGCAAGCACGACACCGGCACGGCCGTGGACGGACCGCTCGCCGGGTCCATCGCCCTGGACATGCAGCACGGCGCGGCGGACATCACGGGCCACAACCTGGTCATCTCGAAGAAGCTCGCCGACTCCAGACACTGGGCGGTGGGCGACACGCTGCGCATGTCCGCTCCCGGGCGCGGCACGGTCACCGAGCACGTCGCCGGCGTGTATGCGGACAACCAACTGGCCGGGCCCTATCTCACCGGCGGCCACGTCTGGCGGCAGCTGACCCCCCGCAACGAGTTGACCTCGTTCGTGGTGCTCGTGCAGGCGAAGCCCGGTACGGACCTCGCCACGCTGCGCAGCGGACTGGAGAAGGCCACCAACGACTACTACGTGGTGACCGTCCAGGACCGCGAGCAGTTCAAGGGCCAGACCGCGGCCCAGGTGAACGGGCTGATCGCGTTGCTGTACGGCCTACTCGGGCTGGCCATCGTGATCGCCATCCTCGGAATCATCAATACCCTCGCGCTGTCGGTGGTCGAACGGCGGCGGGAGATCGGGATGCTGCGGGCGGTCGGGATGCAACGCAAGCAGGTGCGTCGCACGATCTACCTGGAGTCGTTGCTGATCTCGGTCTTCGGTGCGGTGCTGGGGCTGGTGCTCGGCCTGACATTCGGGTCGCTGTTCACCCGCACGCTGCGCAACGCCGGTCTGAACCAGTTGAGCGTCCCGTGGGGACAGGCGCTCCTGTTCCTCGGCCTGGCCGCCGTGGTGGGCGTGCTCGCCGCCCTGTGGCCCGGGGTTCGGGCCTCCCGGACCCCGCCGTTGGAGGCGATATCGGCGGCCTGACCGGCCCCGGACCGGCCCCGGACAGGCCCCGGACAGGCTCCGCACGGCATCGCGCGGCACCGGAGATCGCAGCAAATGCGCTCTCCGGTGCCGTTTCGGTTGGCGCTGAGGCCGTAATCAGTTTTACCTTGGGGGGGTGACGCACATGGCGGGGACGCGATGAACCTCGACGATGGTCCGCTCGATCCGTTCCACGGGGACCCTGACGATCCCGCCGCGCTGCTCGATGACGGCGAGCCGGCCCAGCCCCTGAGCGACGACGAGCGCGAGGACGTGCTGGCCGATCTCGCCGAACTCGCGTCCTTCCGCACCACGCTCGGTCCGCAGGGCGTCGACGGCATCACCGTCGACTGCGGCGACTGCGGGGAGCAGCATTACTTCGGCTGGGATCTCATGGCGGCCAACCTCCGGGCCCTGCTCGGGGAGGGTCGCACCCACGTCCACGAGCCGGCATTCGCCCCGGACCACGACGCCTACGTCAGCTGGGACTACGCGCGCGGCTACACCGACGCCGTGCAGGCCCTGACCAAACGGGGCTGATCAACACCTCGACCAGGCCTGATCAACAGCCCGGTCCGGTTCATCCCGTTAAGTGAAGCTTTTAGTGTGACAACTCGAGGTCCGCGTCACCTTTCTCCGGTTCGTTCTTTGGACAAGCAGACGATCGCCTGTGGGCATGGCGATCCGGGGTCCCGGAGGACGACCGATGACCGAGCTGCGACGCTTTCCCGCCCTGCGTGAGGGCGACTGGGACTGGCAGGTGGGGGCGGCGTGCCGCGGCTCCGATACCGCGAACTTCTATCATCCGGAGAACGAGCGCGGCCCGTCCCGCGCCCGGCGCGAGATGCAGGCGAAGGCCGTCTGCGCCAGCTGCCCCGTGATCGACAACTGCCTGCGCTGGGCGCTCGCCGCCCGCGAGCCCTACGGGGTCTGGGGCGGCCTGTCGACCGAGGAGCGCGAGGCGCTGCTCACCTTCCAGCCCGCTTAACCGCCTCCCCCTGGGTGACTTGACGCTGGAAAAGCTGGTAACAGCGTCAAGCCACCCTTTCGCTGGAACGCGACGACAGGGGTGAGGTCCGCAGAGGCGGACTAGTGCCCGTGCCCGCCGTGGCTGTGCCCGTGACCATTCTCGTGGCTGTGGCTCTCCTCGGCCGGCTTCTCCACGATCGCGCTCTGCGTGGAGAGCACGAGCGACGCGACCGAAGCCGCGTTGGCCAGTGCCGCCTTGGTGACCTTCACCGGGTCGACCACCCCGGCCTGCAGTAGGTCGACGTACTCGCCGGTCGCGGCGTCGAGGCCGTGGTTCTCCGGCAGGTCGCGCACCGTGGCGACCACGACGTAGCCCTCTAGGCCGGCATTGCTCGCGATCCAACGCAACGGCTCGGCCAGCCCGATGCGCACGACACCGACGCCGGTGAGCTCGTCACCGGTGAGGCCGAGGTCGCCCTCGAGCGCCGACGAGGCGTGAACGAGAGCCGCGCCGCCACCGGCGATGATGCCCTCTTCGACCGCCGCGCGGGTGGCCGAGATGGCGTCCTCGATGCGGTGCTTGCGCTCCTTCATCTCGACCTCGGTGGCCGCACCGACCTTGATCACGCCGACTCCACCGGCAAGCTTCGCGAGCCGCTCCAGGAGCTTCTCGCGATCCCAGTCGGAGTCCGTGTCCTCGATCTCGCGGCGGATCTGCGCGACGCGGGCGTCGATGTCGCTCTGATCGGCCGCACCGTGCGTCACCGTCGTGACGTCCTTGGTGACGACGACCCGGCCGGCCTGACCGAGCGTGTCCAGCCCGGCTTGGTCGAGCTTGAGGCCGACCTCGGGCGCGATGACCTGCGCCCCGGTGACCACCTCGAGGTCCTGCAGGAAGGCCTTGCGGCGGTCGCCGAAGAACGGCGCCTT
>JAOPVG010000008.1 GCA_025966255.1 Jatrophihabitans sp. | reverse complement strand
CCGGGCCGATGTCGTCGTCGCCAGCCGCTACGTCGGTGCCGGCGACGCCGGCGGACTCGGTTCCGCGGTGCGCCAATTTGTGTCGGACGGCGCGACCCGACTGGCGAAGGCGGTCTTCCCGCGCCGCCTTGCCGGTTGCAGCGATCCGATGAGCGGCTTTTTCGCAGTCCGGCTCGCCAGCCTGGACCTCAATCGCCTACGGCCCAACGGATTCAAGATCCTTCTCGAGATCGTCGCGCGCTCGCCCGGCCTACGCATTGCGGAGCACCCCTTCGTCTTCGCGGAGCGGCACAGCGGTGACAGCAAAGCGTCCTGGCGCGAGGGCATCCTGTTCGTCCGCCGCTTGCTGGCCCTGCGGCTGGCGACGGTGCGGGTGGCCAGGTCCCGATTGAAGGCGGCGGCTGGGTTCGCGGCAGTCGGCGTCTCCGGCATCGGCGTCAACAGCCTGGCGCTGTGGTCACTCGTCGATTCGGCGAGGTTTCCCTTGCTGGCCGCCGCGACCATTGCCACGCAGTGCTCGACCCTGTGGAACTACTTGCTCACCGACAAGCTCGTCTATCGCGGTCCCAAGTCGCTCAGCGTGTGGAAACGGTTCGCCGGATTCGCGCTGGTGAACAACGCCGTGCTGCTCGCCCGACTGCCGTTGCTCTCGTGGCTCGTCAGTCCGCTGGGCACGCCTTACCTCATCGCCAACCTCATCACCCTTGCGGCGGCATTCGCTGTCCGTTTCGCCGTGTCCGACCGATACCTGTTCAACCGGGGGAATGCCATGACCGTCACATCAACCGAAACGGACGAGTTCGAGCGCTTCGAACCCTTCGCCCACCCCGACCGGCCAGGCAGCAGCGCGCGCCGCGCCGGCCCGGTGGATCTCGTCATCGACATCCGCGAGGACTGCGTGCCGCCGGTACGTCGCACTTCCGAGGTCATGCCCTACAAGTACGACATCCACGGCATCCTCACGATTGGATCGGTCGTACGGATGAAGGAGCTCGACTTCTTCGCCGCGGACGTGGACGGCCGACTGGACATCGAGATCCATCCCGGGCGGGTCAGCTCGGGCCCCGCCCGCCGCCGCGCGCAAGTGACGCAGTACGCGGCGCTGCCCGCCGTCTCCTACATCGAGCAGCTCGGTCGCTTCGGTTCGGACTTCCACGTGGACATGACCGACAACATCCAGGTAACTGTCGGCCCGATGCTCGTCCGATCCCCGCACGTTCTCTACACGAACGTGGTGGAGGCGCTGCTGCGGTTCGTCCTGGTCTCCCGCGGCTACATGCTGCTGCACTCGGCCTGCATGAATCTCGACGGCCGCGGCGTCATGATGTCTGCCCTCACCGACACCGGCAAGACGGGAACGGTGTTGCGCCTGCTCCGCGAGAACCCGAGCCAGTTCCTGTCCGACGACATGACCATTTTCGATTCCTCCGGAACGGCGTTCTGCTACCCGAAGCCGCTCACGATCAGCCAGCACACCCTGCGGGCCGTCAACGCGGGTGACCTCACGGCGAAGGAATGGCGCCGGCTCCGGATACAGAGCCGGTTGCATTCCAAGGAAGGCCGCGGCATCGGAACCCGGCTCGGCGAGATGAATCTGCCGATCATGACGTTGAATGCCCTCACCCAGTACGTCGTCCCACCGCCGAAGTACGACGTGGAGCGCCTGGTCGCGTGTGAGCGGTCGACCTCGGTCAAGGTGGAGCAGCTGTTCGTGATCGAGCGCAACGCCTACCAGCTGACCGAGATCGATCCGGCCGAGTTGCTCGACGAGTTGATCGCCAATACCGACGACGCCTACGGCTTCCCGCCGTTCCGCTACTTCGCACCGGCTCTCGTGGTCGGTGGCGATGCGTACGAGGAACTGCGGGCGAAGGAGCGGGCGATCCTCGCCGAAGCGATGACCGGTGTGCGCGCTCGCCGCCTCGCCACTCCGGACTTCACCTGGGCCGACCACATCCCGCACCTCGTGCGCGAGGGCGTCGCCGAGGTTGGGGTCGCCGACGACGCGATCCGAACCGAGGCCATGGTGATCCGCGCTGCCGACGACCTCCCCGCCATCACGTCCACGCCGCGCCGCGTGGTGCCCGCCGAGTCGGCGTGACTGGATGGCGCCGCCAAATCGCTCCAGTCCAACGACTCTTGTGCGCGCGGCACCGGGGAGGCAGCTGACGATCACCGTCGCCTCCGGCTTCCGCCCGTCTACGGTCGCGCCGGCCATCGACGTGCCGACTCCCACAGTTGCTCCGACTCCTACCGTTGCGCCGGATCCCCCGGTCGCGCCGCCGTCCACCGACGCGCCGGCTCCTACCGACGCGCCGGCTCCTACCGACGCGCCGGATCCTCTGGTCGCGCCGCGGGCCAGGCCGCGACCTCGTCCCAGCCCGCACCCGCACCCGCGCCCGTGCTCGTGCCCCGATCGGAGGTCGGCTCGTCGCCCCGACCTCGGCAGCACCGCGGGGTCGATGACGCCGGTCATCGACCCCGCGGTCATCGACATTGACGAAACGGACCTGCTGGACGAGTTGCTGGACAGCGACGTCGCCGCACCTCCCGCGACCACCCGACGGCGCGCCCGCTGGAATCTCCCGCACCCGACCGCCGAGATCGCCTTGTTGGCACTCGCGCTGACCGGCGCGACGGCACTCCGGATGATCAACCTCGGAGGCGTCGGCCTGAACAGCGATGAGGCCGTGTACGCGTCCCAGTCGGCATCGCTGGCGGGGAACCCGCATTTCACCAGCCTGTTTCCCGTCGTGCGGGCCCACCCACTGCTGCTCCAGGTGCTGATGTCGCCGCTGTACAGCAGCGGCGTTCCGGACACGGTCGGTCGCTATGTCGCTGCGCTGTTCGGGATCGGGACGATCGTCCTGGTCTACGTCGCCGGCCAGGTCTTCTTCAACCGTCGGGTCGCGGCCATGGCTGCGCTGATCCTCGCGGTGATGCCGTACCACGTCACTGTGAGCCGGCAGATCCTGCTGGACGGCCCGGCGGCGTTCTTCACGACCGCGGCGATGACCTGCCTGGCGATGGCCGGCCGCACGTCGCAGCGGCGGTGGCTGGTGGCCGGCGGCGCCTGTTTGGGACTGGCAGCGCTCAGCAAGGAAACCGCGATCATCATGCTCGGTTCGGCGTTCGTCTACCTCGCGCTGGTCAGCCACCTCTGGCGTCCGGCGCGCTTCCTGGTCGTGGGTGCATTCGCCGCGCTCGGCATCGCGTGGTCGTATCCACTGCTGACGGCGCTGGCCGGCGGGTCGCGAAGCGGGCAGTCGTACCTGGTGTGGCAGTTGACCCGTCAGCCGAACCACAGCTTCGACTTCTACTTCTCGAACGTCGGCGCCGAAATCGGATTCGCCGTTCTGGGTCTCGCCGTCGTCGGATTGGCGTGGCAGTGGCTCACTGCGCGGTCCTTCTCGTGGCGCGAGATCTTGCTGGTGTCATGGGTCGCCGTGCCGGTGCTCTTCTTCCAGGTGTGGCCGGTGAAGGGCTTCTCCTACCTGCTGCCGGTGGTGCCTGCTCTGGCATTGCTCGGCGCACGAGCGTTGCAACTGATCGCCCACAAGGCCGGCCGACGCCGCTGGGTGATGCCGGTAGTCGCCGCGGCCGCAATTGCGACGCTCGCGATACCCGCCGCTGGTGATGTTCTCTCACCGCCGACGTCGGGGCTGGCCGGCGCCGGCGGACTGTTGGGCGGTAGAGAGACCGGCCGTTGGGTGGGTTCGCACGTTCCCGAGGGCGCGCAGTTCATGACCATCGGGCCGTCGATGGCCAACCTGATCCAGTACTACAGCGGGCACCTCAGCGATGGGCTGTCGGTGAGCCCCAATCCGTTGCACCGCAATCCCACTTACCGCCCGATCCGCAATGCCGACGCGGCTCTCCGGTCCGGCGTCTACCAGTACGTCGTCTGGGACGCGTACTCGGCTCAACGCTCACCGGAATTCGCCCGCAAAGCCGTGGCCCTGGTTCGCAAGTTCCGCGGCTCTCCCGTTCACGTGGAGCGCGGCCGGCTGCACGGCCAGGCCGATCAGGCGCTGGTCATCATCTATCAGGTGACGCCGTGATCAGGCGCGGGTACCTGCTGGTCGCTGCCGTCATCGCCGCGGTCGTGGCGCCCGGCACCGCGGCCTCGGCAACTGCGACCGCGCCGGGATCGTCGGGTCATGCACCATCGACGCCGATTCAGCACCTCGTCGTGATGACCCAGGACCAGCACAGCTTCGACAACTATTTCGGCACCCGACCGGGCGTCGACGGCATCCCGGCCAAGGCCTGTGTACCGGCCGCGGACAAGGGCAAGCCCTGCATCGCTCCGTTCGCGATCGACAAACACCAATCGCAGGTCCGGTTGCGGATGAGCGCTGCCGCCGAAGCCATCGCGGTCGACGGCGGCCGGATGGACGGCTTCGCCCGAGCCCAGCGTGGCCTGCAGGCGGCATCGGCCGCGGCCATGGGTTACTACCGGCCGGAGGACGTACCGGCCCTGACTGCGCTCGCCGACCGAGCCGTGCTCTTCGATCGGTGGTTCGCCTCCGTACCCGGTGGCACGATCCCGAACCGGCTCTTCGGGATTGCCGCCCAGACCAAAGGTGATGTCGGATCGGTCCCGGCGGCCGGCTGGGCCTCGATGCCCGTGATCTTCGATCGACTCCAGGCCGCGGGGATCTCGTGGCGGATCTATGTCCAGAACTACGAACCGGCGCTCACCATCAAGACGGCGTCGGCCAAGGCGCGCGCCGGCGGCCAGATCGCCCGCGTACCGCTGCTGGCGATGCCGCGCTTTACCCGCAATCCCGCACTGAGCGGCCACATCGTTGACATGAGGCAGTACTTCTCCGACCTGGCCCAGGGCCGGCTGCCGGCCGTGTCCTACGTCGTGAGCACGTCGTCGACCGAACGGTTGCCGACCACGACCGGATCGGGCGAGAATCCGATCACGACCGTTGTCAACGCGTTGATCTCCAGCTCGGCGTGGCCCGTTTCCGCGTTCGTCCTCGACTACGACAGCGCGGGTGGGTGGTACGACCACTTCGGACCACCGGTCGTGAAGGGCGCCCGGCTGGGAATGCGGGTGCCGGCGATGGTGATCAGCCCGTACGCGACTCCCCACACCACGAACCACACGACCCTTGACGCTTCAGCGGTGCTGAAGTTCATCGAGGGCAACTGGCATCTGGCACCACTCACGAGCCGTGACCGTGACGCCGGGAACCTCGCCGCGGCCCTCGACTTCCGGCAGCCGCCGAGTCAGCCGGTGCTCGTCGATGTCGCGCCGCATGGATCGAGTGTGGCGCAGCCGAGCAGCATCACGCTCTACCTCGGCTACGGGGTCGCCGCGGCGGTCGCGGCCCTGGCGATCGGCTGGGCCTTCCAAGGCCGCGGCCGCAGGCTGGGCCTGGAAGGGACGAACCCGTGATGTCGTCGATGCGCCGGCGCTGCGGCCTACTGGCCGCCGGCCTGATCCTCGCCGCCGCGGCCGGTGATCCGGTCGCCGCCCAGGCGGGCACTGACGGCTCGGTGCTGCTGCGGACCGTCCCGGCGACGGCCGGGGTCCGCATCGCCGTCGGGTCGGCGACGGTGGTCACCGGCAACGACGGGACCGCGTCCCTTCAGGTCGGCAATCTCAACGGCGTGGCCCAGCAGGTGCACGTCGCCGGGCAGCAGGTCGGCCCGTCGACGACCGTCACGCTGAGCAAGATCCAGACCGCACCGCACACCGCCCCGCACCAGAGCAGCGTGTCGGTCGGTTTGAACGTCATCTCGTCGGTGCGGCTTCGGATCAGCCCCGGGAAGACCGGCTACTCGCCGTCGTTCGTCCGCGCCGTGCGTCTGCATTCGACCACGGGCCAGGTGATCAAGGTGGATCCGCAGAAGACCGGTCAGCTGTCGCTGTTGTCGCTGCGCACGGCGCTGCAACACGGCGTGCTCACGCCGCAACGCGTGACATGGTCGGTGGATCGAATCAGCGCCGGTCCGGGCGTCGCCTTGACGGCGGCGACAGCGCACTTCGACCCCGCCTCCTCGTCGACGTGGGACGTGGCGCTGCAGACGATGAACGGCACGGTCGAGATCGCTACCGTGCCGGCTACCCCGGGCGTCGTGTTCCTGCTCGAGGGAGCGAGCATCACCACCGGGAGCGACGGAACGGCGCAGGCGCCGATCGGTGACCTCAACTCGGTCGATCGCCGGCTCACTCTGGACACGCCCACGGCCGGCCCGCTGACCGTCTCGGTGCTCAGGGTGACCAAACGCAAGCCGGGGGCGATCGGCCATCGACGGTTGCTCGTTGCGCTGTCCACCCATCGGTCGGTGTCGTTGCGGTTCACCGATCTGTCCGGGCAGACCGTCGCTGCGCAGCGGATCAATTCCGTGCGCCTCCAGGGCCATGGCCACTCAGTCATCGTGGCTGGTGTGCAGGTGCGGACACCGGTGTCCCTCCTCGCCGGCGTCGCCACGCAGGTCAACGCCGTGTGGCAGCCGAGGAAGATCACCTACGCGGTGTCATCGGTCGTCCTGGACGGCAGCGACGCGGTGTTCGCCGGCAAGCAGCGGTTCGATCCGATGTCGAGCACCTGGGTGATCAAGCTGTCCGTATTCGACATCACCGTGACGGCGCATGACGCGCTGTTCGGCAACCGGATCGCCTCCCACGCGGTGGTGACGCGCCCCAACGGCACGAGGTACCCGGTGCTGATCGGCACGGGAGCACCGACCGTGATGGACTCAATGGTGCGCGGGTTCTACGACCTGTCGATCGATCGGGCCGCGTTGGGCTCGCGGTCGACGATGTTGGTGTCCCGCGATGACGTGCTCGACGTCCACGTGATCACGACGCTGGATGTCATCGTCATCGCGATCGTTGGGCTGGCGTTGACCCTGGCCGCCGTCCTGTCCGGTCGTTACATCGGGCGCCGGCGGAGCCGGAGCCATGTCTCGCGCGGTGCCCGATGAGTTCCGGTCATCGGAGGCGCGCCCACGCCACCAGCGTCGTGGCCGCAGTCGCGGCCGTGGTGGGCGTCCTGCTGGCGGCGCCGCTGTCGACGCAGGCCGCGCCTTCGAGCAGTAGTGGTCCCGGTGGTCAGCCGACGACGAGCGGACAGTCGACTACGACTGCTGCGCAGTCGACGCCGGTGTACGCGTACTTCTACCAGTGGTTCAACCCCTCGTCCTGGCGGCGGGCGAAACTGGACGTGCCCCTCATCGGCGGCTACAGCAGCGACGACCCGCACGTGCTGCGCGATCAGGTCCGGATGGCCAAAGGGGCCGGCATCAACGGATTCCTGACGTCATGGAAGTCCACTCCGGCCCTCAACCGCCGCCTGGACCTCCTGATCAACGTTGCCCACAGCGAACGACTCGACCTGGGCGTCGTTTACGAGGCGCTCGACTTCGCGCGCAAGCCGCTACCCGTCACGACCGTGAAGAAGGACATGCTCTACCTCGTCGACCACTGGGGTAACGGGCTGCGGTCGACGCGCTTCGGACGACCCGTGATCATCTGGACCGGAACCGACCTCTACTCCCTCGCCGACGTAGCGGCGGTCCGCAAGGCACTGGGCCGCCGGGCCGCCCTGCTGTCCGCCGCAAAGAGCGTCGCCGGCTACGAGCGAGTCGCCGGAATCGTCGACGGCGAGGCCTACTACTGGTCGTCGGCGAACCCAGCCTCGCCGGCAACCGTCGCGAAGCTTCGAGCGATGGGGGCAGCAGTGCGCGCCCACCATGGCATCTGGATCGCCCCGGCCGCGGCCGGATTCGACGGGCGCTCACTCAGCCACACCCGGGTGATCGCGCGCGCGGGCGGGACCACTCTGGTACGCAGCTTGGACGACGCCTACGCCAGCGCGCCGAGCGCCATCGGGGTGATCAGCTGGAACGAATGGTCCGAGAACACCTACATCGAGCCCGGCCGACGGTACGGCTCTCAGGAGCTGACCGTGCTGCGCGACTACCTCAAACGCCTCGACGCCGGCGGGGCGCGGTCGAAGGTGATCGCGCCGCGCACGGCGTCGGCGCTGATCGATTGGTCCGGCCTGAAGGCCGCGGTCACCTTGAGCGTGGTCACGTGTCTCGGAATCGTGATCTTGACGTGGCTCGGCCGTCGACGGGCGCGCGGCCGGCACAGCTTCGTCGGGTGATTTGACGAACGGCAAGACCATCCATAATGGGGGCGACAGGAATGGGTACTACACAACGAACACTCGGCCGGACCGCGAAGTTGCTGGGGATCGTTCGGTTGGAGCGTCGGGCGCGCTGGGCCGGATCGGTCGGCAGCCTGGTCGTCCTTGTTCTGGTCCTCGCGTTCACGTCGACACCGGTCGGCGCTCAGGTGCCGGCGGCGTGGAATGTCGCGCTGACCCGCGCGCCGTACCTCACCGACCTCGTCGCCAGCCACGTCAACGTGAACTGGGCTACGGATCGCTCGGGCAGCCAGGCCACGCTCAAGTGGGGGCCGGTCACCGGGGGGAGCTGCAGTCTGGCCAACACCGCGACGCCGACGCGGCTGTCCGTCACCGTCGGTTCGGTCGCCGAGTACCAGTGGACGTCCGGGCTGACGCTGCCGGCCCAGGGCACGTATTGCTACCGCCCGTTCCTCGGCGGCATCGACCTGCTCGGCGCGGACACGGCCCCCCAGTTCCGGAGTCAGGTCCCGGCCGGGGATCCCGCCAGCTACTCCTTCGACGTCTTCGGCGACTGGGGCCAGGTCGACTCCACCGGTAACAGCGTCGATCAGAAGAACCTGTTCGCCCAGGTTGCCGCGAGTGGCGCTCGGTTCGCCGTGACGGTCGGCGACAACGGGTATACCAGCGGCAGCCAGATCAACTACGGAGATCTTCACCAGACGGGCGCCGGCACGAGCGCGATCTTCGGGCCCTCGTTCTGGACGGCTGCGGGGAGCACGATCCCGATCTTCACCACAGCGGGCAATCATGGCCTCAGCGGTACCACCCACACCGACATCACGACGTGGACGCAGGACCAGGCCGTCGCGGCCTCCGGCGGGCGGTACCAGAACGACACCTACTGCTGCGTCAACGGCTCGGCGTCGGCCAACTACGGCAGCGAGTGGTATGCCTTCGATGCCGGCCCGGCGCGGTTCTACGTGCTGGACTCGGCGTGGGGGGACACCAACGGCGGCACCGCCTCGCCCTATGCCAACGATGCGGCCGCCCACTTCCGGCCCGGCACGCCGGAGTACGACTGGCTGCTGCACGACCTGCAGACCCACCCGAGCGCACTGAAGTTCGCCTTCTCGCACTATCCGATGTACGCGGACAACCCGAATCAGAGTTCCGACACGTTCCTGCAGGGTCCACAGGGCCTCGAAGGGCTGCTCGGGCAGTACGGCGTGAACATCGAGTTCAACGGGCATACCCACGTGTACGAGCGCAACCGGTCCAGCGGGCCCGGAATGCCGATCACCTACGTCACCGGTGGTGGCGGCGCGACCCTCCAACCGATCGGACCGTGCCATGCCTACGACGCGTACGGCATCGGCTGGTCGCCGACGAAACTGGTCGGGACCGCGTGCGGCGCGGCTTCGGCGCCGACCTCGGCCGCCAGCGTCTTCCACTTCCTCAAGGTCACGGTGTCCGGAACCACCGTGACCGTCGCGCCGACCGATGAGAACGGCAACACGTTCGACGTGCAGACCTACTCGTTCAGCGCCGTGCCAGACACCGTGATCGACTCGGCTCCGGCGGGATTCGTCAATTCTCACAGCGCTAGTTTCGCTTTTCGGAGCACCCGACCGGGTGCCACGTTCGCCTGCAGTCTGGACGGCGCCCCAGCCACCGCCTGCACCAGCCCGGCGACGTATGCCTCGGTCGGCGACGGTCCCCACTCGTTCTCGGTGGTCGCGACGACGTCGACCGGCACCGATCCGACGCCGGCCGTGGCGCAATGGACGGTCGACACCTCACCGCCGACCACCCCCACCCAACTCACCGGGTCACCCACGGCCGTCGCGGTGAACCTGTCCTGGACGGCGTCGAGCGATCCCAACGGTCTTGCGGGTTACGACATCCAACGCGACGGCGTGAAGATCGGCACCGCGGCCGCATCGGCGACCACGTACACGGATACCTCGGTGGCACCGTCCACGACCTACCGCTACACCGTTCTTGCGCGCGACACGGCGGGTAATCCGTCCGTGGCCAGCGATCCGGCGACCGTGACGACGCCGACCGGATCGGCGGGCCCCGCGCTCGTGCAGAGTGCGGGCTCGTCCACGACCACGGTGGTCCTGTCCGGACCGAGCGCCGGCGGGGACCTGCTCGTGCTCACTGCGGGCGTGTACACCGGAGCTACCAAAGTGATCACTGCGGTGACCGATGACGCCGGGAACCAGTGGCTCAGGGCCGGTGCCTACGCCGTGGCCGGCCAGAATTCCGACGGCGAGCTCTGGTACGCGGCGAACGCCGCGCCCGCGACCCGGGTCACGGTGACAACGGGCGCGGTCGTGGCGTTGCAGGTCCAGGAGTTCAATGGCGTGGCCGCCAGCAACCCGCTCGACGGCTCGATCGGCGCTGCCGGCACGTCCCAGGCCGCGGCATCGGGCGCCTCGACCCCGACCTCGACCAATGACCTCGCCATCGGCTTCGTCGCGGGACATGGGAACGCTCAGGCGATGTCGGTGACGTCGCCGGGGTACACCGCCGGTGCGCAGCAGACGACGACGAGCCCATCGATCGTGAGCGTTCGGGCCGGTTGGCGAGCGCTGGGATCAGCCGCGGCGCAGACCTTCTCCGCGAGCTTCGCATCGACGATGTACTGGTCGGCCGGGGTGGCACTGTTCAAGGCCGCGGTCGGCGGGCCGCCGCCACCGCCCGATGACTTCTCGATGAGCGCCTCGCCCTCGTCCCTGACGATCACGGCCGGTCAGTCGGCAACATCGTCGATCGGGGTAGCGACCACCTCGGGCAACCCGCAGGCGGTCGCGTTGAGTGCGTCCGGTGCACCGGCCGGGGTGAGTGTGAGTTTCTCGCCATCGTCGGTGACGTCGGGTAACGCGTCCACGATGACCGTCGCAACGACGGCGTCGGCAACCAGCGGCAGCTACACCATCGTGGTGACCGGCGCGGGATCAGCGACCCATTCGACCTCGGTGGGGCTGACCGTGACGGCCGCGAGCTCGGCCACCCCGAGCCTCGTTCAGTCCGCGGCCGGGACCGAGACGGCCGCCTCGACGACACTGGCCGCTTCGCTGCCTTCAGCTACGAAGGCGGGCGATCTCCTGGTGCTGTCGGCGAGCCTCTACACGGGCGCGACGAATCACCTCACCTCCATCACCGATTCGGCCGGCAACAGCTGGGTCAAGGTGAACGCGTGGAGTACCGCGAGCCACAACTCCGACGGCGAGATGTGGTACGCCGCGAACGTCGCCGCGACTGCGGCGCTTACTGTGACCGCGCACGTCAGCGCGGCCGCGTCGATGGTGATCGAGGTCGACGAGTTCTCCGGTGTCGCCACTACCAATGCGCTCGATCGATCGGTCGGCGCGTCGGCGACCGGGACGGCGGCGTCCTCAAGCTCACTCACACCGGCATCGCCGGGGGAGCTGCTGGTCGGGT
>JAOPVG010000211.1 GCA_025966255.1 Jatrophihabitans sp. | reverse complement strand
GCCCGACATCAGCGGCGTCGCGCCGATCCTGCAGAGCAACAACCAGTCACTCGTCAACGGCTCGACGAACTGGACCACAACCGTCGTCGGCACAAATTCGCAGTGGGCGTCCGTCCGCGGACGGACGCTCCAGTCCGGCCGATTCCTCACCGCAGACGACGAGGCGAACGCCGCAGCAGTCACGGTGCTAGCACCGGACACCGCCAGCCCACTGTTCGGACCGCTCAACCCAATAGGACAGAGCGTCACGATCAACAATGTTGCGTTCCAGGTAGTCGGTGAACTGAGCTCGGCCGGATCGAACTCCACGACGAACCTGGACGACCAGGCAATCGTGCCGATGAGCACGGCGGCCCAACGGATCGTCGGTGGATCGAACCCCAACTCGGTGCAGAGCATCTATGTGAAGGCGGCCTCGCCCGGGCAGCTGAGCGCGGCGTACCAAGAGGCCAACTCGATCTTGCAATTCCGGCATTCGATCACCGCCGCAACGACGACCGACTTCTCGATCACCACGCAGCAGTCGGTCATCAGCACGACGTCGTCGGTGGACACAACACTGACCGGTCTGCTGATCGGTGTTGCTGCGTTGTCGCTTCTCGTCGGCGGCATCGGCGTCATGAACATCATGCTGGTGTCGGTCCGGGAACGAACCAGAGAGATCGGGTTGCGCAAGGCCCTCGGAGGCACGCCGGCGATGATCCGACGGCAGTTCTTGTCCGAGGCATCGATCCTCGGGCTGACCGGCGGAATGCTCGGCGTCGGCCTCGGGGTCGGCGGGGCTCTGACGCTCCCGCACTTCATATCCAACCCGATAGCGATCTCCGTGCCGTGGATTCTGATCGCAATCGCGGTCGCGGCGGTGATCGGCATCGGCTTCGGTGTCTACCCGGCCGCGCGGGCAGCTCGGCTCTCGCCGATCGAAGCGCTCCGCAGCGAATAACCATCAACCCTGCTACGTAAAGGAATTCTTCAGATGATGACCCCTGCACTCTTGACGGCGCGCCGCACTGTGGCCGTCGGTGCCGTAGTGCTCGCCGCCGGGCTGACTCTCGCCGCGTGCGGCGGGTCCGCGTCCGGCAGCAGCACGGCCTCGTCGTCGTCGTCGTCGTCCGCGGCCGCCGGCGGTAGCGGTGGCGCCGCCGGAGGCGGTGCCGGCGCGGCGGCCCGCCCGGGCGCGTCCGGACAGGTGGCCGCGATCTCGGGCACCACGATGCAGGTGCAGAGCCAGCAAGCCGGCCAGGTCGCCGTCGCGTGGACCTCGGGCACGAAGTTCAGCCATCCGGTCGCGACCACGCTGGCCAACGTGAAGGCCGGCGACTGCGTCGTCGCGACCGCGTCGACCGGGTCGTCGACCGGGTCGTTCACGGCCACCGCGCTCACGGTGAGCGCGCCGGTGAACGGCCAGTGCGGTGGCGGACCGGGCGGCGGGGGCGGCCCGGGCAACGGTCAGCGGCCGAGCGGGGCGCCGACCGGGCAGCGGCCGGGCGGGGCGCCGGCCGGCGGACCGGGCCGCCAGGGTGGGTTCGCTACCGGCACCGTTTCCTCGATCTCCGGGTCGAGCGTCGTGATCGCCGCCCGGCAGCCCGGAGCAGCGACCGGATCGACGACCAACCGCACCGTAACCGTCGGCGCGCAGACGAAGATCAGCACGTCGCAGTCCACGACTGCGCAGTCGGTGAAGGTCGGCCTGTGCGTGAACGCGCAGGGCACGGCCGATTCGACCGGGACGGTGACCGCAACCAGCGTCCGGATCACCAACCCGGTCAACGGCCAGTGCGCGGTTGGCTTCGGCGGGGGTGGCAACGGTGGCTGAGCCGACTCGCTCTCAGCGGGCCCGCCGGCGTCGCGCGCGCCGTAGGCGCACCGTCGCGATCGCCGTCGGCATCGCGGTCGTGGCCGGTGGCAGCGCGGTCGGCATGGCGGCGACGAGCAGTTCCGGCCCAGGGCGCCGAGTCGCGACCGTGGCCGCAGCGTCCGTGACCCAGACCATCCAGTCGTCCGGAACCATCACGTCGTCGCTGAAACTGACGCCCTCCTTCTCGGCCAGTGGAACGGTGAAGTCGGTCGACGTGAAAGTGGGCGACAGTGTCGGCAAAGGACAGACGCTCGCCAAACTGGACACCACTGCATTGAAAGCCGCGGTCGACGCCGCCAACTCGTCGTTGGCCAGCGCCCAACAGCAACTCCAGGCCGACGAGACCGGCCAGACATCCGCCGGCGGCGCCGGCGGTACCGGCGCAACCTCTGGCGCGGCCGGAGGTTCGGGTGCTACCGCGACCACTGCGGCTTTCGTGTACCTCACGGCCCCTCAGTCGTCGAGCACCAGCCTCAGCGCGCTGGTCGCCCAGATCGAGAGCGCACAGGCCGCCGTCGTTGCGGCGCAGCAACAGATCGACGCCGGCCAGAGCGCCGTCGACGCAGCGCAGAAGACCGTCGACGCGGACATCACCCAGAACACCACGCTCCGCGACGCGCAGAACTCCGCCTGCGCCACGTCCACCAGTCCCAGCCCGAGCGCGTCACCTTCGGCGTCGTCGGGCCCGTCGGCGGAGTGCTCGGCCGCAATGGCGAGCTACGCGGCGTTCGCCGACACGCTCGCCACCGACGTGGCCACCCTCGACGGCAAGATCGCCACGCAGGATGGCTACACGAACGACCTGCGCCAGACGATCACGAAGCTGGACACGCTCGTCAGCCAGCTGAAATCGGCGAGCAGTGGCGCGGGAGGTTCGGCCGGCGGCTCGGGTCAACCGAGCAGTGCACCGTCGAGTCGACCGAGCGGATCCGCTCCGAGCGGCGCCCCGTCCGGTGCCGGTGGTGGTGGGTCCGCCCCGGGCGGGTCGGGCGCGGGCGGGTCCGGAGCGGGATCCGCGCCAAGCGGCGGGTCGGCCGCAGGCGGCGGGTCGGCGG
>JAOPVG010000205.1 GCA_025966255.1 Jatrophihabitans sp. | reverse complement strand
CACCAGCCCCGCGACCGTCAACCTCGGTGCCGCGAACAACTTCACCGTGTTGGCCGCGACGACGGTCACCAACACCGGCCCCTCGGTGATCAGTGCCGCCGCGGGCCTCGAGGGAGACCTCGGCGTCAGCCCGGGCACGGCCGTCACCGGCTTCCCGCCCGGCGTCGTCGCGCCCGGCACGATCCGCAGTGCGGACACCGCGACTGCGACTGCGAAGACCGCCGCCGACACTGCGTACACCGACGCTGAAGGCCGCGCTCCCGATCTGGCGTTCGGCCCGATCCATGACCTCGGCGGCGCAACTCTCGCCCCCGGCGTCTACAACGACCCGTCGTCATTCGCGATCACCGGCACGCTCACCCTGGACGCGCAAGGCGATCCGGACGCGGTCTTCATCTTCCAGGCCGGCTCCACGCTGGTCACCGCGGTGTCGAGCAACGTCGTGCTGATCAACGGCGCGCAGGCCGCCAATGTCTTCTGGCAGGTCGGCAGTTCGGCCACGTTGGGCGTCAACTCCACCTTCAACGGCACGATCCTGGCTCATACCTCAATCACCGCGAACACCAGCGCTGACATTCAGGGACGTTTGCTCGCCGGTATTGGCGCAGTCACGCTCGACACCAACACGGTCACCGCGCCCGTCGCCGCACCGTCCTCCGGTGTGCCGCAGGCTCCGCTGTTCGGACACCTCGGTTGGACCGTCGTCATCGCGGCCTTCCTCGCCGGCGGCGGAGTGCTCGTACTCCATCGGCGGCGCGAACCGGCTGCAGATCGTCAGCTGGCTCAGGTTCGCTGACCACCACCGACGCTGAGGGTGGTGGCGAGATGTACGGAAAGACCACGGTGGCGACAGTCGTCATCGGTACCGGACGTCTGGCCAGCACCGGATTCGGCACCACTGGCTACATCTGCCTTGGCGTGATCCTGCTCCTCGGCGGTGCACTGTTGCTGCGTTGGGGGCGTCGTCGTGTTGCAGCACGCTGAGCCCCCGACGCACGCGCCCAGCGGTCGCTACCGCTGGGCGCGGCCCCTCGCCGCGACCGTCCTCGTCCTGACGGGCATTGCGCTGCTCATGCTGGCCAAGGCCTGGCGGGGCGTCGAAGCAACACTTTCGGCGCAGGCGATTGCCCAGATCACCGGGCAGACAACGATCGCGTCGCCGTCGCGCCACCTGCTCATTCTCTACAAGAACTCCAATGTGCAGTCGATCTTCGTACTTACCGGCGAGTGCAGCGTTGCGTACCTGCTTGCGACGTTGTTCATCTGCGCCGCACCACTCATGCTGCTCAGGCAGCTATCCACGGTGCGGACGAGCGTCGCCATCGCCGTCGCCATGTCCGTCCTCATCCTGGTGAACGTTGCCCGGCTGACGGCCATCGGGGCGGCTGTGTCGGCGTGGGGTCTGGATCCAGGCCTGGAGATCGCCCATACCTACTTCGGGTCGTTGCTGACCGTCGTGGGCACCTGTGCCGCCGGCGTCGCCTTTGCCGTCGTCTTGATCGGACGGCGCAAGGCTCGTCACCCCGCGGTCGGCTAGGCGAACAATGCAGCACTTCTTCGGTTGGCTGTCTGAGGCCATCCTCGCCGTGGCACTGCCGTACTTCATGCTCTCGATGTTGCTCGGCATCCGCGTCGCTCACCGCAACGGTTTGCGCCTGGGCACGCAGGAGGTCGCGCCGCTCGCGGTCGAGAGTGCACTGAACGACGGGCTGTACTTCCTGATCCCGTGCCTGAACGAGGAGATCGTCGTCGGGGAAACGGTACGCCGCGTTCTCGAGGAACCGCATTGCACGCTCGTCCTCATCGACGACGGCTCCACTGACCAGACCGCGAACCGAGCCCGCACTGCGGCGGAGGCGTGCGGCGCGTCCGAACGACTCATCGTGGTCAGCCGCAGCGGCGCGACATCGCGAGAAGGAAAGGGCGCGGCACTCAATGCCGCGTACCCGACGGTGGTCGAGCATGTGGCCGCCCGGGGTCTGGACCCGAACGAGGTTGTCGTCGCGGTGATGGATGCCGACGGGCGGCTCAGTCCCGGTGCGGTCAACGCGGCGCTTACCGAGTTCAATGACTCGCGCGTCGCAGGCGTCCAACTCATCGTGCGGATCCGCGATCGGCGCAAGCTCATCGCCCAGTTCCAGGACATCGAGTTCTGGGTGATCTCGGCGCTGTCGCAGCTCGCTCGCTCGATGAGTGGGACGGTCAGCCTGGGCGGCAACGGCCAGTTCACCCGACTCAGGGCGTTGCAGGAGCTCCGCGGCGAACCGTGGAGCCGTTCCCTCACCGAGGATCTTGATCTCGGGCTGCGGCTGATCGCGGCCGGCTGGCGGATCACCACCACTACGCATGGCTACGTGGATCAGCAGGGCGTCGACACCGTCGCCCGGCTGCTGCGGCAGCGGACGCGTTGGTACCAGGGGCACATGGACTCGATGCGGCGCCTGCCCGAGCTGTGGCGATCATCGAGAGTCGGCGAGGTCGCGATCCTCGAAGTGACCTCGTACTTACTGGTCCCGTGGCTCATCGTGCTGCCCTGGTCGGTGCTGCAGCAGTGGATCATCTTCCGGATGCTCACCGGCTCCGGCCACGGGATCTTCGCGACCGATCTGGGTGGTCTGCCATGGCAGCTGAGCTACGCCGTGCTCTGGTACCTGCTGTCCTTCGCACCGAACCTACTGATCGGCTTCATCTACGCCCGGCGCACCCGCGCCGTCACCCTCAAGCGTGCGCTGGGGTTGGGCCACCTGATGATCATCTGGAACTACGTCGGCTACGTCGCGGTGTGGCGGGCGATGTTCCGGATGATCTTTCGACGGACGAACTGGACCAAGACGACCCGAAGCAGTGAAGGCGCCGAGTCGGCGCTCGACCGACCGACGGTGCACGTCGCGCACCGGCCACATCCGCGGCCTGGTCCGCGACCTCGGCCTCGGCCCGGTCCGCTGCGGCCACGACCTGCCGACGACCGGCGACGTCCGAGCCCTCGTCCGGCAGCACGCCGGACGCTGGTCAGACAGCGTGTGGGCTGAGCACACCCGCTCCGGGGTCGATGTCTCCGCTGATGACGTCACGCGCAACATCGGCGAGCTTGTGGTTGCGGTTTCGGGCATGCCCACGCAGCGCGACCAATGCCGCATCCATACTCACCGCGTAACGCTCGGCGAGCACACCCTTCGCCTGTTCGATGACGACGCGGCTGTCCACGGCGTGCTGGAGTTGCGCGACCACGACCGTGGTGTGCTGCACGGCGCGCTTCTGCAGGATGCTGATCGTGACGACATCGGCGAAGGCCTGGGCAAGCAACTGGGTGTTCAGGAGCCCGGACGCGGCTGGCGCGAGGTAGATGCTCAGCGCGCCGATGGTCTGCGTACCTAGTTGCAGCGGAACGGCCAGCATGCGCCCAAAGCCGGCCGCGCGAGCCTCCGACGCAAACCGCGGCCAACGGGCCACGTCCGCATCGAGATCCTCGCTAGTGACGGCGACGCCCGTGCGGGCGCAGTCCAACCCGGGGCCTTCGTCGTGGAGGAGTTGGAAATCCTCCAGCAGACGCGTCTTCTCACTCGACGGGGCGACGACCGTCATCGCGCCTTGCTGGTCCAGGAGGAGTACTCCGGCCGCGCTGGCGCCGAGCAGCTGGACGCACGCAGCAACGAGGCGGTCCAGCCGGTCCACGACTTCTCGGTGATCGACCAGCCGTTCGCACAGGCCGACGAAGGCTTCGGCCAAGGACTGTTCGCGGCTGCCTGCAGCGACCAGACGGAGGCCGCTCGAGGGGGCGGGGAAACAATTCGCGATATTCATAGCCAGCTCTCTTCCAAACCGGAATTGCAACATTATCAGGTATTTGTCGAACAATTGTTCACCTGACAAATTCAGGTAAGGAGCGGGAACAGATTCGCCGAAGGTTCCCTGACTTCCCGGTCAGGCGGCGGTGAAATCCGCCGTTCGGCTGCCGACTCCGAGCAGTCCTTTTATTGCGCTGACGACCCGGTCGGCGGCATGGCCGTCACCGAACGGATTCTTGGTGCGCACCATCGTCTGATATTCGAGGTCATTGTCGAGGAGTCGATGTGCGGCCGCCAAAATGTCTGGGGGGCGCGTCCCGACCAGCAGCGCCGAACCGGCGTCGATTGCCTCCGTCCGTTCCGTCACCGAGCGAAGGACGAGAACAGGCGTTCCCACGCTGGGGGCTTCCTCTTGGATGCCGCCGCTGTCCGAGATGGCGAGATCGGCCCGACGCAGCAGGCGGGCGAAGTCGCCGTACGGCAGCGGTTCCATGATCCGGACGTTCGGACACGCGAGCAGTGGCGGGAGCAGGAAGCGGCGGACTTCGGGGTTTCGATGGACGGGAACCACCATGAGCACGTCCGGGCGTCGGGCCAGGTCGGCCATCGCCTGTCCGAGACCGCCCATCGTCTCGCCCCATGACTCGCGACGGTGCGCAGTCACCAGGATTACCCGGCGAAGATCGTCTTCCACCGCCTGCAAACCCTCGGTGGTGTAGGGCAGTCGACGGCGAACGACCTCGAGCAAGGCGTCGATGACCGTGTTCCCGGTGACGACGATGTCGTCCGGGTCGACCCCCTCGGCGAGCAGGTTGCGTCGTGCCTGCGAGGTCGGCGCGAGGTGGAGCGACGCCAGGCGGGTGGTGAGTCGCCGATTTGCTTCCTCCGGGAAGGGCTCGGCCATATTTCCGGTCCGCAGGCCAGCCTCGACATGCACGACGGGGATCCGCTCGTAGAAAGCCGCGAGGGACGCCGCGAACGTCGACGTCGTGTCCCCCTGGACGACCACGGCCTCGGGCTGCACCTGCTGCACGAGAGTGGTGAGGCCGGTGAGGGACCGCGACGTGATATCCGTCAGTGACTGCCCGTGCCGGAAAATGTCGAGGTCGTGATCCGGCGAAATTGAAAATAGCTCGTTGACTTGATCGAGCATTTCGCGATGCTGTCCGGTAACCGCCACAACGGGTTCGAGAATCGAGGACTCGCGGAGCGCGGAAATTACCGGAGCCAATTTGATTGCCTCTGGCCGCGTCCCGTACACAACGAGCACCTTGCGGCGCAGAACTAATCCGTGGGCTGGCATCGTCGTCACCTGATCTCGCGATCGTTAGGGTCCGACTGCCTCGGAGGTTTCGTTCTCGATCGTGTTGCCAATGTAACCCCGCCGGTCGCATTTCGACGGTTCGAGCGCACCGCCATCAACGGAGGAGCAGACCGGCGATCACCAACATCACGACCGCGGTGGCGCGAGACTGTCACTTAGAGGGGACCAATCCCGTTCCTATCTCCAAGGACTGTTCGTGGATGTTCACCGAGGAGAGCTGACGTGTCTGACCTTGAAACGCTGATGGATCGGTGGGCGATCGAAGCGACGATCTCCAGGCTCGGACGCTGTCTCGACGAACGTGATTTCGAGGGACTTCGCGATCTATTCACGATCGACGCGACGGTGCACGCGCCTCGCCGGGCGGTCACCGGATATGACGCACTCGGCGGGCAAGCGCGTGGCGGGGCTGCCACCACCGCCCTCAGATCGCCCGCGCGGGGACCTCGCGGTCGGCTACCACCTCATACACAAGATCTGTGGTGATCGAGCCGATCGCCGCCAGGTCGGACGTGATCGACTCAAGCTCCTACATGTCTGCGGCGACGACTTCCATGACGTAGCAGGCGTCCCCCGTCACTCGTAGGCAGCGGACGATCTGCGGCCGCTCCGCGAGA
>JAOPVG010000562.1 GCA_025966255.1 Jatrophihabitans sp. | reverse complement strand
CGGCTGGTCAGCCTCACCCTGACCCCGGTCGCGTCGGGACGCTCGCACCAGGAGTTGACGGCGGCGATGCTCGAGGCGGCGCAGGGCGCGCTGCGCGGGTCCGCTCTAGTGATCAGCGAAGCGTCGCGCACGGTCGTCAGCCGGATGGGATCCGACTCGTGAGCGCGGACCCACGGCAGCAGCTGGTGCAGCGCCTCACCGCGCTGCGCCTGCCGCAGATCTCCCAGGCCGACATCGACGGGCTCGCCGCCCGTGAGTTCGTCGCCTCGGACGCCGATGCCATCGTGACTGCGACCGTGTCGGGCGCCGGGGAGTTGTTGCGGCTGGAGATCTTGACATCCGCCACCCGCGGCCCGGCCCGTGAGAACGTCGGCGGACTGGTAGTCGGCGTCGTCAACGATGCGCTGGACCAGGCCGACGCGGCGCGGCGGGCGCTGCGGCCAGGAGGCGGCGACGGTGTAGCGAAGCTGGACGAGATCACCGAGCAGTTCGGGGTCCGCATGGACGCGCTGTTGGCGCGGCTGGACGACATCAGTCGCGGGCTGCCCGGGTAGGCAGTCTCAGCCGGCGTTCTCTGCTGCGTGGACGTCGTCACTGAGGTCTCCGACGTCACCGACCACCGACGGCGCGCCATGGGTGAATCCACTCGGCAGGATCGGGACACCGATCAGGCCATCGACCTTGCCGATGAGCAGTTTCTCGATGCGCTCGGAGATGTAGAGACCGATTCCGTCGGCGGTGTAGGCCTTCGGCAGGAGTTTGAGGCCCTTCACGAACTTGGCCCAGTCCATGAAGATCTCCGCGATCGTCCGTAGGATCTTGGCGATCTTCTGCAGCACCTCCGCGACCTTCTCCAGGACCTGCGCAACCTTGCCGACGATGGCCAAGATGCGCTCGATCGCGATGGCGGCTTCGGCCAGCTCTTCAGCGACCCAGGCCGCCATCGACGCTCCCAGGCTGATGATCGCGGTCGCGGCCGCGATGACCAGGGTGCCCAGCGCGAACTCGATGACGGTGACGACGATGTCGACGATCGCGTTCGCACCGTCGACGGCTGCCTGGGCCGCGGCCCGCAGGATCTGATCGGTCTGGGCGGTCGACTCCCCGCTCGACTTGATCGTCTGCTCCAGCTGATCGACCTTCGCCTTGAAGGCGGTGTAGGCCTCGCCGTCCCACGCGGCGCCCAGCGAAGCCGCGTCAGACTTCAGCGTGGTCCCGATCTGGGTGATCTGTGGGCCCAGGCTCGCATAGACCGCTCCGGCCCGAGCGAGGTCGTCCGGATCGCCGGCGACAGCCTTCAACCACTCATCGGCCTGGTCGAAGGCAAAGCCGAAGACCGACTGGATCTCGCTGGGCAGGCCGGTCCACCAAGTCTCGAGCTCGTTCTGGTACGCCATGTCAGATCCGTCCGACCGGGCTCATTTGACCTTCGAGCCCTTGTCGGCGTGCAGGTAGTTGGCCGCAGTGATCGCGGTGTTCGCCGAGACGGAATGGACCGCCGACGCCGCCGCGGTCGTGGTTTGAATGCACTGGGCGACGTGCTTGTCGTAGGCGTCGTAGATGCGGCTGCCGACCCAGGGGATGTGTCCGAACGCGTCGCGACCGACCTGGGCCTCCTGGAGCTTCGTCACGAGGGTGTCCATGTCGTGGCCGTAGCCCTCGCAGCGCGTCGCGAAGTCGACCAGCGCGTCCGGGTCGGTGGTGAACTTGCTCAACTTCGATCTTCTCCCTCACCGGAACGGATCCGCATTTCCGACGTCGACAGACTAGCCAGCCGCCGGCGTCCTGGGCCCGCCGAGGCTGCGCACCAGCTTGAGCGCTGGCCTCGGCGAGAGGATGCCGGTCATGAGCGCGGCCATCGAGCCGTCCCGGAAATAGAGCTCCACCCGCCCGACCGCCCCCAGCCTTCCTCGGCGGCGGGCACCGACCACATCGTCGCGGCGAACAGCGGCGCGCTGAGCAAATTCCTGGACAAGGCGGCGCTTGGTGGACCGCGTCTCATCGGGCACCGGCACGAGATCGGTGCTGGCGAACAGCAGCCGGCGGTCCGTCACGACGAGCAGGCTTGACGTACTGCCCTGCAGGGCACGGAACAGCCGGACGCCCTGCGAATCCGCAGTACCGGCCACCCTGGTGCCGCCCAGCGCGCGCAGCGGCAGATCACCACCGCTCCAGCCGGTCGGCGTGACTGCGTTGACGGCCGCGGCACCGACGATCGCGGCGCCCTTGGCCACGCCGGTCAGCGGCTTCCCACTGTCCTCGGGCTCCGGCCGCGGCGGCTCGACTATGCGCTCGACCCCGGACATGGCTACCCCCGCGGTGAGGGCCGTCTGCACCGTCTCGTCCGCGTCGAACAATGCTTGCAGGCGAGGCTCGGCGAGCATGGATTTGGTGATCCACATGCAGCGAGCCTGCCACACGACAACACTGACGTTCCGCGAAGGCAGAAGGGGCGGCCCCGGTCGGGACCGCCCCTTCGCGTTACAGCAGGTGGACTATCAGAAGTCCATGTCCCCGCCGGGCATGCCGCCGCCGCCGCCCCCGGGCGCGCCAGCCTTCTCCGGCTTGTCGGCCACAACGGCCTCCGTGGTGAGGAAGAGCGCAGCGATGGACGCCGCGTTCTGCAGGGCCGAGCGGGTGACCTTGGTCGGCTCGACGATGCCTTCCTTGAACATGTCGACGTACTCGCCGTTCGAGGCGTTGAGGCCCCAACCGGCCTGCAGGCCGAGCACCTTCTCGGCAACGACGCCGCCCTCGAGGCCGGCGTTGATGGCGATCTGGCGCAGCGGCGCGGTGAGCGCAACCTTGACGATGTTCGCCCCGGTCGCCTCGTCCCCGACGAGCTCCAGCTTGTCGAACGCGGTGAGGGTGGCGTTGGCCAGGGCCACACCACCACCGGGGAGCAGGCCCTCCTCGACGGCCGCCTTCGCGTTGCGAACGGCGTCCTCGATGCGGTGCTTGCGCTCCTTGAGCTCGACCTCGGTGGCCGCGCCGACCTTGATCACTGCGACACCGCCGGCGAGCTTCGCCAGGCGCT
>JAOPVG010000561.1 GCA_025966255.1 Jatrophihabitans sp. | reverse complement strand
CGGCCGTGACGAGGAGATCAGGAGGGTCATCCAGATCCTGTCCCGCAAGTCGAAGAACAACCCGGTGCTCATCGGCGATCCCGGCGTGGGCAAGACTGCGATCGTCGAGGGCCTCGCGCAACGCATCGTCCGGCGCGACGTGCCGGAGGGCCTGCGCGAGAAGACCATCTTCTCGCTGGACATGGGCTCACTGGTCGCCGGAGCGAAATACCGCGGCGAGTTCGAGGAGCGGCTCAAGGCGGTGCTGGCCGAGGTCGTCGCGGCCGAGGGCCAGATCCTGCTGTTCATCGACGAGGTGCACACCGTCGTCGGTGCCGGCGCGGCCGAAGGCAGCATGGACGCCGGCAACATGCTCAAGCCCATGCTCGCCCGCGGGGAGCTGCACCTGATCGGCGCCACGACTCTCGACGAGTACCGCAAGAACATCGAGAAGGACGCCGCCTTCGAGCGGCGCTTCCAGCCCATCCTCGTCGACGAGCCTTCGGTCGAGGACACCATCTCGATCCTGCGGGGTCTGCGCGAGCGGCTCGAGATCTTCCATGGCGTCAAGATCCAGGACAACGCGCAGGTCGCCGCGGCCACCCTCAGCCACCGCTACATCGCCGACCGGTTCCTGCCCGACAAAGCGATCGACCTCGTGGACGAGGCCTCGGCCCGACTGCGCACGGAGATCGACTCGATGCCGGCCGAGCTCGACAGCCTCACGCGGCTGGTGATGCGGCTGGAGATCGAGGAGGCGGCACTGGAGAAGGAGAACGACAAGGCCAGCAAGGTGCGGCTGGAAGAACTGCGTAAGGAACTCGCCGACCTGCGGGCCGAGGCCGACGCGCAGCGCGCCCAGTGGGAGGCCGAACGGCAGGCCATCCGCCGCATTCAGGAACTGCGCAGCAACCTCGAGCGGCTGCGGCACGAAGCCGAGGAAGCCGAGCGCCAGTACGACCTCAACCGAGCGGCGGAGCTGCGCTACGGCGAGATCGCCGAACTGGAACGACGCCTCGCATCGGAGGAGGAGCAGCTCGCCGCCAAGCAGGGGGGCCGGCGGATGCTGCGCGAAGTGGTGTCCGAGCAGGAGATCGCGGAGGTCGTATCGGCGTGGACGGGCATCCCGATCACGAGGTTGCAGGCCGGCGAGCGGCAGAAGGTGCTCGAGCTGGAACAGATCCTGCACGAGCGGGTGATCGGCCAGGACGAGGCCGTGCAGCTCGTGAGCGACGCGATGATCCGGGCCCGATCCGGCATCAAGGATCCGCGGCGCCCGATCGGGTCGTTCATCTTCCTCGGCCCGACCGGGGTCGGTAAGACGGAGCTGGCCCGCACGCTCGCGTCGACGCTCTTCGACACCGAGCAGAACCTGGTGCGCATCGACATGAGCGAGTACCAGGAACGGCACACGGTGAGCCGCCTGGTCGGCGCGCCGCCGGGATACGTCGGCTATGAGGAAGGCGGCCAGCTCACCGAAGCAGTACGACGACGCCCGTACTCCGTGGTGCTGCTCGACGAGATCGAGAAGGCCCATCCGGACGTGTTCAACACGATGCTGCAGGTTCTGGACGACGGCCGGCTCACCGACGGCCAGGGCCGCACGGTCAGCTTCCGCAACACGGTGATCATCATGACGTCGAACGTCGGATCGCAGTTCCTGCTCGATGGTGTCACGCCCGACGGCGAGTTGAAGACCGAGGCCCGCGAGCTGGTGATGGGGGAGCTGCGCTCACGGTTCCGGCCCGAATTCCTCAACCGGGTCGATGACATCGTGCTGTTCAAGCCGCTGGTGCCGGCCGAGATCGAGCGCGTCGTCGACCTTATGCTCGACGAGCTTCGGGATCGGTTGATCGAACTCCGGATCTCCCTCGAAGTCTCCCCCGACGCTCGCCGCTACATCGCACGGCAGGGCTTCGATCCGGTGTACGGCGCCCGGCCGTTGCGTCGCTTCATCGCCCGCGAGGTCGAGACGCGGATCGGGCGGGCGCTGCTCGGTGACGAGATCACCGATGAGTCGGTGGTGGTCGTGGATCTGGTCGACGACGAACTCGTCATCCACCACAAGCCAGCGCTGGTGACGGTATGAGCGACGCTTGCCGAGCGAACAGGCGGCATTTCGTGTCGTTATGTACGAGGGGAGTGCGGGCATGAGCGCCGCGGTGATGACGTCGATTGTTCAGTGTGCGAACTGCGGAAAGAAGAACCGCGTGCCCGCAGTCGCGGGCAGCGCGCCGCGGTGCGGCAACTGTCATCAGCCGCTGCCGTGGATCGTCGAAGCCGGCGACGACTCGTTTGCCGACGTGGTCGAGGAGGCCCGGTTGCCGGTGCTGGTGGACATGTGGGCCGAATGGTGCGGCCCGTGTCGCATGGTCAGCCCGGCGCTGGAACAGGTGGCCCGTGAACTCGCCGGACAGGTGAAGCTGGCGAAGGTCGACATCGATGCCGCGCCGAACCTCGCGCAGCGCTTCGGCGTGCAGGCCGTCCCGACCTTGATGGTCATTCGCGACGGTGAGGTCATAGCGCGGCAAGCAGGCGCCGCACCGGCTCAGGCAATCCGCCGCTGGGTCGAGGATGCGATCGCCGTCAGGGAGGCCGGCAGTGACCAGTCAGGTTGATCCACACGTGACGTTCGTCCGGCCGGTGACGCCGCACACCACCGAGGGGTGTGAGGACTGCCTGAAGATCGGGTCGCCCTGGCTGCACCTGCGGCTGTGCCTGACCTGCGGCCACGTGGGCTGCTGCGACCAATCGCCCATGCGGCATGCCCGCGCGCACGCAGCGGCGGTGGGCCACCCGATCATCCGGTCGTTCGAGCCCGGCGAGTCGTGGCGCTGGTGCTTCGTGGACGAGACCTTTGTCTGATGACGCCGTCCCCGGCGACGCGCTTCCCGACGAGCCGCCGCCGGAGACGGCCGACCTGCACGGTGCGTACCCACGGCTGAGCGACGCGCAGATCCAGTCGCTCGAGAGATTCGGCGAGCGACGCCCGACGAGACGCGGCGAGATCCTGATCCGCGAGGGTGAGCGCAGCACGCACTTCTTCGTCCTCCTGAGCGGCCAGGCGATCGTCCTCTCCGGCTACCCGCGCGACCCGCGCGTGATTCGGGTCCACGGCCCGGGCCGGTTCCTCGGCGAGCTGAGCGTGCTCACCGGGCAGGTCGAATTCGTGACGACCGCGATCAACCTGCCCGGGG
>JAOPVG010000552.1 GCA_025966255.1 Jatrophihabitans sp. | reverse complement strand
CGGCGGAACGATCGTGTGCACCTACTTCGACGAGAACTTCCTCAACCTCGTACCCGCGGAGCACGTCGAGGGGCTCTACGGGTGCCTCGACTACTACCGGGCGGTCCGCGACCCGTTCAGCGTCGAGCTGCTTCACCGCTACGACGCGCGGTACCCGGGCAGCGCGCGGTTCACGGCGGGCTCCGCGTGCACGGGCACCTACCGGGCGCTCAAGATGTGGGAGGCCGCCGTGACCGAGGCCGGCTCGCTCGACCAGGACGACGTGATCGCGGCGCTCGACCACGCGAGCCTCGCGGAGGGCCCGGGGGGTCCGGCCGAGATGGTCCCCGGGCAGCACCACGTGCGGATGAACATGTACATCGCCCGCTCCGAGGGCGGCGACTTCACCGTCGTCAAGAACCTCGGCAGCATCGAGCCGAAGGAACGCGAGGTGGCAGCCGTCTGACCCGCGACGGCCCGGGTCGGTCCCGCCGTTCTCTCCCTTGAGCGAGACGCGCGGGACTGACGCCGGCCCTGCTTAGGGGGTGCGGCCGGTGAACGCCAGCATCTTGTTCTGAGCGCTGGCGTCGTCGGACACCTCGACGGCCGGGCCCATCATCTTCTGGCCCAGCGGGTTGGTGCCGCGGAGCAGGTCCGGCGGAACGTGGTGCAGGCCGTCCGTCGTGGCCGCGACGACGTCCGGCGGGAGCGTGTCGTCGGCCCCGATCGAGCGGGCGAGGTCCCAGCTGTGGATCAGCAGGTCGCCGATGAGGAACGCGGCCAAGTTCGCTTTCGGGATCCCGGCGAACTCGGGGACGGTCCCGGCGAGCTGCGCGGAGTCGGCGAGCAGGGCGGCGTAGGACGCCCGGATCCGCTCCCAGTCCGAATCGTCGGGCGCGACGTCCGCGCCGAGCAGGCTGCCGCCCTTCGCCTGCCAGGCCAGGGTGTGGTCGACAAGGTTGCGGACGGTCCACCCCGCGCAGGGTGTCGGGTTCTCCCACTGCCCGTCGCCGACCTGGAGGTACACCTCGCTCCATTTGTCGGCGGTCTGCCGCCAGACGTCCAACGGTGCGCTCATCACAGCCCCCCACCTGGATTGCCCAAATCTTGCCGACCAGTGCACACCTAGGTCGCACCCACGGCAAGTGCAGTCCCGACGGCGTCTGCTGGCGCCTACTGTTCGAGTGTGTCCGCACCTCCACCGTCGGGAACGGTGACGTTCCTGTGCACCGCCATCCAGGACGCGCTGCGGCGGTGGGACGAGGCGCCTGCCGAGATGGGGGCCGCCCAGCGGGTCCACGACCGCGTCGTGCGGGAGGCGATCGAGAGCCACGGAGGGCACGTCTTCCTCGCCGACGCCGACGGCTTCCGCGCCGCGTTCGCAACGGCGGGCAGCGCGGCCGCGGCGGCTGTCGCGGCACAGCGCGCGCTGCGAGCTGACGCGGCCACGGGCTTCGCGGTCCGGATGGCGCTGCACACCGGTGAGACGGCCGAGCGGGACGGCGACTACTCCGGGCCCGAGCTCGACCGGGTGGTCCGGCTGACGGCGCTCGCGCACGGCGGGCAGGTCCTCGTGTCGGACACCGCCGAGGTGCTGCTACGCACTCGGCTGTCTCTGCGGCCGCTCGGCGAGCACGTGCTGCGCGGGTTGCGCGGGCGGGTCTCCGTATTCCAGGTTGTGACCGACGGGCTCCCGACTGAGTTCCCGGTGCTGCGCAGCGCCGAGCAGTTTGCCGGGAACCTGCCCCGGCAGATCACCTCGCTCGTCGGCCGGGACGATCTGGTGCGCGACGTCGCCGAGCTCGTGCGCGAGCGCCGGCTCGTCACGCTGACCGGCGTCGGCGGGGTCGGCAAGACGCGCATGGCCCTGGAGGTCGGCGCCGAGCTGGCCGGAGAGTTCCCGGACGGGGTGTGGGTCGTTGAGCTGGCGGCGGTCGGCGACCCCGACGCGGTGCCCGCGGCGGTCGCGACGATTCTCGGGATCACGCCGCAGGGCGATACCCCGCTCATCACCACGGTCACCGGCACGCTGGCCGGCAAGCGGCTGCTTCTCATCGTCGACAACTGCGAGCACCTGCTGGCGGCCGCCGCGTCGACGATCGGGGCGATCGCCGGCCGCCCGGGCCACGTCCGCGTCCTCGCCACGTCCCGCGAGCCGCTCGGCGTGGATGCCGAGGAGGTCCTGCGCGTCACTCCGCTGGCGATCGCGGGGGGCGCCGCGTCCGACGCCGTGACGCTGTTCGTCGACCGGGCGCGGGCCGTGCGCCACGACTTCGGACTCCGCGACCCGGACACTGCCGCCGCGGTGACGGCGGTCTGCCGGACGCTCGACGGCCTTCCGCTGGGCATCGAGCTGGCCGCCGCCCGCATGGCGGCCATGAGCGCCGTCGAGGTCTGCGAGCGGCTCGCCGACCGTTTCCGCCTGCTCTCGGGATCGACGCCATCGGCGGATCGCCAGCACACGCTGCAGCACGCGGTGGCCTGGTCGTACGACCTGCTGGCGGACGAGGAGCGCGAGCTGTTGCGCGCGACGTCGGTGTTCGCGGGCGGGTTCGAGCTGGCGGGCATCCACGGCGTCGCCCCGCGCGGCGACGCCGTCGACGTGCTGAGACATCTCGACTCCCTGGTGCGCAAGTCGCTTGTCGTCGCCGACCACACGACGGCCAGCACGCGCTATGCCCTGTTCGAGACGATCCGCCAGTTCGCGCAGGACCGGCTCGAGGCGGCGGGCGAACTGGTGGCGACCCGCGACCGACACGCCGCACATTTCGGGGCCGAGGCCGCCGCGCGGTGGGACCGGTGGAACGGACCGGGCTGGCGCGACGCCGTCGACTGGGTCGAGGCCGAGTTCGGGAACCTGCGCGCCGCGTTCCGGTGGAGCTCCGCGCGGGGCGAGGTGACGGTGGCGACCGACATCGCCGCGCACGCCGCGCTGATGGGGTTCTCGGTGCAGCTTTTCGAGGCGCTCGCGTGGGCGGAGGAGCTGATCCCGGCGGCGACGGCCGCGGAGGTCGCGCGACTCCCGCGGCTGTGCACCGGCGCCGGCTACGCCTGCTTCGCCGGCCGCGCAGAGGCCGGCCGGGTGAACGCGCACCGCGCCGTCGAGCTGGAGGGCGACGCCCAGTACGACCCGTGCGAGCCGGGGTACGCGACGTTCGTCGAGGCCCTGTGCCAGGTCTACTGCGGCGACCTCGACCGCTACGTCGAGCTGACCGGCGAGGTCGTGCGCCGCTACGGCGGCGACCGCGGCTACGGCCTCGCGTCCTACGTCGACGGGCTGCAGTCGGCAGGCCGCCTCGAGGAGGCGCTGGCGCTCACCGAGGAGTCCGTGGCCGCGGCCCGGCGGCTCGGCAACCCGTACTGGGTTGCGTACGCGCTGTGGATCGCCGGGATGGCGTTCTCGAGGACGAACACCCGGCGGGCGCTGGCGGCCTGGGAGGAGGGGGTCGCGTTCGTCCGCGAGCACCGCGTCCAGTTCTTCGAGGGCTTCCTGGCCCGCGACGCGGCCCGGCTCCACACGACCGACGGCGAACCCGACGTCGCACTCGGGCTGTTCGAGCAGGCGATCGACGCCTTCCACCGTGCCGGCAACGTCCCGCAACTGATCATCACGCTGGCGAGCGTCCCCGCGCTGTTCGAACGGCTCGACCGGCTCGAGCCCGCAGCCGTGCTCACGAGCGCGCTGTCACGCGAGCCGTCGAGCTTCCACCACGTCCCCGAGCTGGCTGAGCTCGCCGATCGGCTCGCCGCTCGCCTGGGCGCGACCCGGATGGCCGAGCTCACGAAGGTTCATGCCGACCTCGACCTCGACGCCGCCGCCCGTTACGCCCGCGGACAGATCGACCTCGCGCGCCGCGA
>JAOPVG010000515.1 GCA_025966255.1 Jatrophihabitans sp. | reverse complement strand
GTCACGGTGACGGTCTTGCTCGACCGCGGGTCGATGCTGATCGAGCTCGGCGAGACGGTGTACACCGCACCCGGAACGCTGGTGCGGTCCGTGAACGAGACGTCGAAGGTGACCGCGGTGTTGCTGGTGTTCTGCACCCGGATGTCCTTGTGCAGAGTGGTCGGCGCGGTGACCGCGAGCGGACCGAAGGACGCGCTGACCGAGCCGTGGTCTTCCGCGTTGTACGCGAGGACCTGGTTACCGACCGCCTCGTTGATGTCGATCCGGCCGGCGCCGACCCGCTGCGGGCCGTACTTCTCGCCCGTATGGTTCGTGCCGGTGAACAGGTCCTGGCCGGCCGTGTTCATGATGTCGGCCTTGATCTGCTCGGGCACCCACTCCGGATGCTTCGACCTCACCAACGCTGCGGTGCCGGCGGTCATTGGCGTCGCCATGGACGTACCGCTGTCGTTCAGGCCGTCAGTCCCCGAACCGCTGCCCGCCGAGAAGACACTGGCACCGACGGCGCTGACGTCCGGCTTGACGTTGCCCGCATCGCCGATACCGCGCGAGGAAAAGCTGGCGACCGTGTCGTTGAGCGCCTCGTCGAACTGGGGGAAGCCGTTCTTCGTCGTCGAGCCGATGGTGACGGTGTTACCCGCGAGGAGCTCACCGCGAATCGCGTCGCCGCCCGACTTCGCGACCAGCACGCCCGGGATCGAGGTGCTACCGGTGATGCCGGCGGCGAAGTTCTCTGAGTCGTCGGCGAAGATGAAGCCGGTGGCTCCAGCGGCAGCGAGGTTCGCACTGCGAGCGACCGAACCACAGCGACGGTTGGCGTCGGTATCGGTCCACTCGACGAATGCGATGTGTCCGGCAACGGCCGCTGCATCGGTGGCGTTGAGGGGAGCGCAGCCGTCCAGGTTGGACGCCTGCGTCACGCGCACCACGTCACCCGTGAGATCCGGCTTGGTGACGTAGTCGTAAGCCACCGAACGCTCAGCCGGGTACGGACCGGCGATGCTGGGCGGCGCGGAGACATTGAGCGCGTCGACCTGGGAGTAGGCGTCCACGCTCGCGGCGGCGGTCAATGCGGTGGGCGCATCGCCCGGCGAGCCGCCGACGGCGTAGAGGTCGCCACCGTTGCCGGAAGCGATCACCATCGTGATGCCCAGAGCAGACGCGGCGTCGGTCGCAACCGAGTCACCGTCCTGCGGCGAGCCGTAGTCCGAACCCAGCGACATGTTGATCACGTCGACGTGGTCCGAGGTGTCGCCGTCGCCGTTCGGGTCGGCCGCGCGGTCGATGGCCTCGGCAACGACGTTCGTGCTTCCGTCGCAACCGAAGACGCGGTAGGCGTACAGCCTCGCGAGCGGCGCCACCCCTGGGCCGATCTTCATCTGGTCGAACGCAGTGGTCTTGTCGTACGCCCCGGTGTAGGTCGAGCCGTCGGAGTTCTCGCCGTAACCCGCGACCGTGCCGGCGACGTGCGAGCCGTGGCCGTTGCAGTCAAGCGGGTACGGGTCCGGTGCCGGGGTGCTGATGGCCGGGTTAGCCGACGTCGGGTCGTAGGCGTCGCCGACAAGGTCGTATCCGCCGACAACCTTCGGGCCGGGGAACTCGCCGGGCTTGACCGGCTGACCGAGCTGCGCCTTGGCCGCGGTGTAGTCGGCAACGATGCCGGAGCCGCCGAAGTCGGAGTGCGTGTAGTCGACGCCGGTGTCGAGAATGGCGACGGTGGCGTTCTCGCCGCGGTCTCCGTAGGCCTTCCAGGCCTGCGGGGCGCCCTGCAGCGGCACGGCGTAGGAGTTGGACGCCGACTTCGGGGCGATCGGGTACACCGCCGTGACGCCGCTGAGGTTGGTCAGCTTGGCGTAGTTGGCGACATTGGTCGTGACCGCGACGCCGGAGAGCACGGCATGCATGCGGTAGAGCACGTGGGACTTGCTGGGCAGTGCGGAGATGACCTTGTTCTGCGCGCTGGTGATCGCGGCCAACTGGGTCTTCGCCGCAGCCTTGGCCGCGGTGGCGCCCCTGGACTTGGCGCCGTTCTGGGCGGCCGTCGTGGTCTTGGTGCCCAGCTTGATCAAGAAGGCATAGGTGCCCTTCGTCGGCACCCCGGCCGGCAGGGCCGAGCCCGGCTCACCGGCGGGCGCCTTCTTCGCCAACATTCGGGGCGAGGCGTGCTGGTTCGGCGCAGCCGCCGTCAGCTTCGACGTCGCGATCCCGGGTGCCAACTTCGACGATGCCGGCACGGCGCCGGCATTGCTGGTGGCGGCAAGTCCAGCGACCACGGCGGCGGCGGTAGCCGCCACAACCAATGGCACAGCAGCCCTGCTCACACGATTCCGACCCATTCGATCCCCACGCGGGAGGGATCTCAGACCACTCCGAGGCAGCTCGTGGACGCCTCGGGCGTATGCCGCACTCGCGACGTACCGGTCAGCCTGCCCGCGGGCGGATCGTAACCGCACTCTCAGCGTTTCGACAGTCCTCGTGCGTAGCTGTATTCAAACCGGGGCTTAACGGCACCGAAATCCGGGCGCCGGCTCCGGCTGGCAATTCGATTGAGCCGCGGGCGTAACGTCGACAAACCGTGGCTGATGATCCGGTATTGCTCGCTGAACGCGCCCATCTCTCCCTCGCCCGTGACTGTCTCGACGCCATGCGCGAGACCGCTGAGCACATCGCC
>JAOPVG010000506.1 GCA_025966255.1 Jatrophihabitans sp. | reverse complement strand
ACCGCGATCGCGAACGGGTACCGCGCCGCAACCGTGCCGTGCGCCGGAGCCAGCGTGAGCTCCGCGGCAATGCTCTCCCCCGGCATGACCGGGCGGCTCCGGCTCGGATTCGGCAGCCAGCTCGCGTCGAGGCCGAGCAGCGTCACCGCGATGATGCGCGGTTCGGGCGCCCGGTTGGTCACCGTGATGACGAGTGCGGCCAGGCTGCCGGCGCCCGTCCTCACCTCAGCGTCGACAACGACGTCCGGGGCCGGCTCAGCCGGGTCGGGCGTGAAACGCGGTCCGGTCATTGCGCTGGTACCCCGATCGTGACGCCGGTCAGCTGCTGACTCGGCTGCACGGTCACCTGCTTGGTCGTGGTTGCGTTCGCCGGGTCAGATGTGGGTCCGGTCGACACGATGTACTTGCCGGCGGCGATGTCCTTGAAGGTGAACGTGCCGGCCGTGCTCGGGTCAGTTCCGTCGGTGGCAGTCACGCAGCCGGCGCTCGTCTTCGCCGTCTGCGTGACCAGGCCCGGATACTCCGCCGCGTGATAGAGGAACACCGTCCAACCACAGCGCCGCTTCTCGGGCGGCGGGTTGGTTAGCTGGCGCACGAGACCGCTCATCGATGCCGGTCGGGCGAGGCTGACGTTGTGCCGCGTGGTGTCGCCGGCGCTGAGGGTGAACACAGTAGAGCTGGGACTCGTGCCGCTGCCGGCGGTGACGGTGAGCGTGTAGGTCCCCGGCGGGACCTGCTCGATGCGGTACTGGCCGCACTTGCCGTTGGGCACGCTCGCGGAGACCACCGTGTAGGAGGACGCGCCGGAGTTGAGCGTCACGTGCGCTTCGCCGAGGCCGTTGCTGGAGTCGCAGACGGTGTCGCCGCCGGACTGCGTGATCTTGCCGAACACGGTGACGGTCGAGGACTGCATGCTGACCGCGATGCCCGCTGCGGTGATCCGGGCGCCCTGCGAACCCGGGGTGATGTTGCCCGAGCCGTCGAGCGACACCGAGACCGTCTGGGACGCGAGGTCACGCCGGGTGAAGTTGACCGTGTAGGTACCGGGGACGGGCAGCCCGTCGATCTCCCAGTGCCCGACGTTCTTCTGGCTCTCGGTGACCGACTGGACGGTGAGCAGGCCGTCGGTGACCGTGACGGAAACCCCGCCCGCACCCGTGTTCTGCGGCGACTGAACCACGGCGCCGGCGAGCTTGCCCGACGACGTGCCGAGCGTGATCGACACGCCGGTCAGCTTCTGCCCCGAGGCGAGGGTCAAGGACAGCGTCTGGGTCGCGAAGCCGGCTTTGGTCGCGGTGACAGTGAACGTCGCGGGCGTCGGCAGCCCGCGCAACGTGAAGGTGCCCGGCTTGGAGCCGGTGAGGGACACGGTGCTTGCGGTGCTCTGGCCGGCCGTGGCGGTGATGGTCGCGCCCGGCAGCGTGCCGGTCGGGGAACTGACGACTCCGGAGATGATGCCGTCGCCCTTCGCGAGGGTGAGTTCCACGCCGGTGCGGGTCTCCCCTGCGCCGATGTCGATGGACTGCGTCGACGTCGCGTAGCCGGTCTTGGTCACGACCAGCTGATAGATGCTCGGCGACGGAACGGCGACGAGCGAGAAGGTCCCGTCGGAGCCGATGGGCACGGTCTTGACGACCGCGTTCCCGTTGTCCGGCGGCGCCACCGGGATGGGGGCAGTGGCGGACAGGCCGGTAGTGGTGGAGGTGGCCGTACCGGCGCCGCCGCCACCCGGGATCGTCTCCAGGTAGAGCGTGGCCGCAGACACGTCGTCGCCGATCACCGTGCCGCTGATGGTTGCCGGCACGCCGCCGAGGCTGACGTCGAGGTTGGCGTGTTGCTCCGACGCGGCCAGCGTGACCGTCGTCGCGTCGGCGTCGCTCGTCGCGCCCGGGTACCAGAGCTGGACGAAGCCGGCCCCCCGGAAACTGATCTTGTACTTGCCGGCCGCGAGGTTGCCGACCGAGTAGGCGCCCTTGTCGTCGGTTGCCGTCGTGGCGACCGGGGTGGAGGTGTCCGCGGCGCCGAACACATTCACCGCCACGCCCGGGACCGGCTTGGCCGACGTCAGCAGCCGCACCGTGCCCGCCAGGCCGGACGAGCCGCTGGCCGCCGCCGCGTTGCGCGCCGCAGCGACCTGGAGGGCGAGATCGCGGTCCGCGGTCGACTGCCCGACCAGGCGGCTCAGGGCGAGGACGATGACGATCGCGAAGACGGTGACCGCGGCCAGCAGACCGAGCAGGGACAGCGGGCCGCGGGACAGCACGGCGCGCTGGATGAACGTGGCGTTGGCCAGGGCCTCACGTTCGGCGCGGGCGGGCGTCTTCTCCGGCGGCGGCCCGGCGAAGAAGCCGTCGACCGGTTCGTCGTCGAGATAGACCGCGAGCATCCGGACCGTCGGCGAGCCGGTGAAGTGCCGACGCGCCTGGGAGCGCATGTCGACGATCGCGTGCTCGCCCGGCGACAGGGCGACCCGCTCGGGCTCAAACGTGAACCGCACCTGGCCCTCGGCATCGTCACCAGCCAGCTGCGCGGCGATCATGGTATTGCCGGTGTTCTCGATGACCAGGCTGAAGCTCGCCCGCTTGCCGGCCGTGACCGCGAGCGGGTCGGCGCGCATCTGCACGGACTTCGCGGCGGGGACGGTCAGATCGATCTCGGTGACGCTGCTGGCGTGCGGAGGCGTCAGCTCACGAACCTGGACGGCGATCCGCCGCGATCCGGCCGGGATTCCGCGCGGCGCCGTGACGTTGGCGATCAGCGTCCGCGTCTCGTCCGGGAACAGCGAGAGC
>JAOPVG010000177.1 GCA_025966255.1 Jatrophihabitans sp. | reverse complement strand
GGGTGCGCACGGTGACCCTGCCCGTCCCCGGCTCGACCAAGAACCGGGAGACGATCGATTACGTGATCGTGGAGGAGCTTCCGACGCTGGTGTGGCTGGCGAATCTCGCCGCGCTCGAGCTGCACGTCCCGCAGTGGCGGGTCCCCAAGCAGGCCCGCAAGCCCCGCACGGACATCATCGTGTTCGATCTCGACCCCGGGCCGCCGGCCACGATCGTCGAGTGCTGTGAGGTGGCCATGCTGCTCCGCGATGTCTTGGTCGAGGACGGGCTCTCGCCGCACGCGAAGACGTCCGGATCGAAGGGCATGCAGGTCAGTGCGGCAGTGGACGTCGACGACCAGGAGCTGACCTCGAAGTACGCGCACGCCGTCGCCCGGCGACTCGAGTCCGACCGTCCCGATCTCATCGTGTCCCGAATGGCCAAGGCCCTGCGTCCGGAGAAGGTGCTCGTCGACTGGAGCCAGAACAACCCGGCCAAGACGACGGTGGCGCCCTACTCGCTGCGCGCGCGTCCGCGGCCCACGGTGTCGACCCCGCTCACCTGGGACGAGGTGGAGGAGGGCAAGCACCTGTCGTTCACCGCTCCCGAGGTGCTCGACCGCGTGGACGAGCGCGGTGACCTGTTCGCCGGCGTGCTCGACGACGGCCAACGTGCTCGGATCACGGCCTCGATGGCCCCCGACGAGTAGGCTCGCCAGCGCTGAACGACCACCGCCGAAACCGGGGAGAGCCGCTGTGTCCAGCGCCATCGGAGCCGATTTGGGCCGTGGTGCCCGGCTGCCCCGATCCGCTCGGCGCAAACAACTGCTGGCCGCGGCGCAGGAGGTTTTCGTCGCCAACGGCTACCACGCGGCAGCGATGGACGACATCGCCGAGCGCGCGGGCGTGTCCAAGCCCGTCCTGTACCAGCACTTCCCGGGCAAGCTCGAGCTCTACCTCGCCCTGCTCGACACCCAGGCCGACGCGCTGTCCGACGCCGTGATCGCGGCCCTGGCGACCACTAGTGACAACCGGGAGCGCATCCACGCCGTGCTGAGTGCGTACTTCGCGTTCGTCGACCGCGACGATCACGACGGCGCATTCCGGCTGATCTTCGAGTCCGACCTCGTCAACGACCCCGCCGTACGCGAACGCGTCGAGTCGGTCACCCAGAAGACGATGGAGGCGGTGGCCGACACCGTCGCCGCCGACACCGGGCTGGGCCGCCCGTCGGCCGAACTGCTGGCCACCGCGCTGACCGGCTCGGCTCAGGTCGTGGCCCGCTGGTGGCTGGCCAGCGACCGCCTCGTGTCCAAGGACGACGCCATCCATCTGCTCGAGTCGCTGCTCTGGCGGGGTATCTCCAACTTCCCGCGCCAGAACTGACCGCCCGTTCGCTCACGGCACAGCCGCGGTGGCGGCGACGCCGGGCGGCCTCGACTAGCGTGGTCCCCAGCGGCTGCAGTGCGCGGTCGCGAACCGAACGAAAGCTGGAGGCCCGGCGTGGAGGTCAAGATCGGCGTGCTGCACACGGCCCGCGAGATCGTCGTGGACAGCGGGCAGACCCCGGACGAGGTCGAAGAACTCGTCGCCACGGCACTGAAGAGCGTCGACGGTCAGCTCGTCCTCACCGACGAGCGGGGCCGCAAGGTGATCGTGCCCGCGAACCTCGTCGCATATGTCGACATCGCGCAGGCGGACACCCGCCGCGTCGGTTTCGTCCACGGCTGAGCCGCGCCACCGCGCTCGCCGAGCGGTCTAGCGCTCGAGCGCAGCGCTAGCCGAGCGGCTCGCCCAACGCCGGCAGCACGAGCCGGCACGGCACCGGCTTGCGGTGCGCCGGGTCCAGGGCGTTGAGGATGTCCTGACCCACGGTCGGGTCGAAGGCCACCGCCAGGTGCTCGGCGAGATCGATCGGGCACTGGTCCTGCACGACGAGGTTCGTGGCGTTCGGAGCGGTGAGTCGACCGGACGTGTACGGGATCACCAGCTCGTCGAGTTTCGTCATGATCGTCGTGTAGGTGACGCCGGGCACCGCATACACGCCGTCGGCGTAGAGATGCGTCAGGAACGGCGAGCCCTCCAGGAACTCCTCGCAGGACCCGCAGAACGTGGCCACAGCGTCCGAGATCGGCTTGGCCAGCGGCGGGAAGACCGTCTCGAGCGCACGGGTCAACGTGCTCACCCCGCCGAGCGTGGTGCCCTTGTAGAGCGGCGTCATGGCGACGTACTTGTCGACCTTGGCCGCGCCGCCGCGGAACTTCAGGTAATACTGCGGCATCACAGCGCCCTCGGAGTGCCCGACAAGATCGACCTTCGCCGCGCCTGTGGCAGCCAGCACGCGGTCGACGAGCGTGGCGAGTTCCTGGCTGCTGTCCTCCATCGGCGCCAACCCGCCGACGTAGGTCTCGCCCTTGGCCAGGCCGTAGGTCAGCGCGAAAACGCAGTAGCCGTTGTTCTTCAGCAGCGGCGACATGGTCGCCCAGTTCTCGCCCATCGTGGCGCCGAGTCCGTGCACGAGCACGACCGGATCGGGATGGGCCGCGCTCGGCTTACAGGCGAAGTCGTTCGCGCCCGGCGGCGGCGCGGTGTGGTCCTTCAGGACGC
>JAOPVG010000461.1 GCA_025966255.1 Jatrophihabitans sp. | reverse complement strand
TTCGGGCGGTACCACCGCACCGACAACCAGACGACGTCGCGGATGATGCGGTAGAGGGTGTGCGGGTCGATGTCCGACCTGAACACGCCTTCCTCGCGCCCGGCGTTCAGCGCGTCGAGCCATGTCCTTTGCACCTCGTTGGCCGTGGTCTTCAGGTAACGGAAGCGAGGTTGATCGCGCAGCAGATTGAAATCGTTCTGGTAGATCTCGGTCGCGTACGGATGCGCCTCGACCGTCTGCATCGAGGCATGCACCAGGGCGTCGATCCGGGCGCGTGCGCCCAGGTCCTGCTTCGCGACCGTGCGATATCGACCGCGCAGGTCCTGCAGGTAGCGCCGCAGCAGCTCGTCGACTATCGCGTCCTTGGATTCGAAGTGATGGTAGAGACTGCCGGAGAGCATGCCGACGCTGTCGGCGATCTCGCGAACCGTGGTCGCGGCGACGCCTTTACTCGCGAACAGCTGCGCTGACTTGTCGAGGATCAGGTCGCGACGGTTTCGGGGCTCTGGCATCGACGCTTCCACTCACCTTCGGCGCGGGCTGGTACTCCGACGTGTCGGGGCGGGAGCGGGTCCTGCGCACGCACCGTCCGCGCGCCAGACTACTGGTACCGGGTCATGACAACGGCGGACCTGATGCGCTACGCCCGTACCGATTCGGCGTATCGCGCAAGTTCGGTCCGGGCGACGCTGCGAATGTGCACCTCGTCCGGTCCGTCCGCGATCCGCAAGATCCGCGCGGTCGCCCACATCCGGGCGAGCGGGAAGTCGGCGCTGACTCCTGCACCGCCATGAACCTGGATCGCGCGGTCGAGCACCCGCTCGGCCACCCGTGGGGCCATCACCTTGATCGCAGCGATCTCGGTCGCGGCACCTTTTGCGCCGTGCCGGTCGATCAGCCACGCGGCCTTGAGGACCAACAGGCGCACCTGCTCGATCTCCATCCGCGACTCGGCGATCTGCTGCCGGACGACGCCCTGGGCCGCGAGCGGCTTGCCGAATGCCGTCCGGCTGACAGCCCGAGCACACATCAGTTCCAGCGCCCGCTCAGCCATTCCGACCGCTCGCATGGAGTGGTGGATGCGCCCCGGACCCAGCCGCGCCTGAGCCATCGCGAAGCCGGCGCCCTCCTGGCCGAGCAGATTGGTTGCCGGTACTCGAACGTCGCTGAACTCGATCTCGCAATGCCCGTGCTGATCGGAGTAGCCGAACACCGGCAGGTTGCGGACGATCCGCACACCAGGCGCGTCGACCGGTACAAGGATCATCGACTGCTGCCGATACGTCGCGGCCGAAGGATCGGACTTGCCCATGACGATGAGGACCTTGCACCGCGGGTCGGCCGCACCGGTGGTCCACCACTTGGTGCCGTTGACCACGTAGTCGCCACCGTCGCGCACGATGGACGTCGCGATGTTCCGTGCATCGGAGGACGCGACACTCGGCTCCGTCATCGAGAACCCGGAGCGGATCACGCCATCCAGCAGTGGCGCCAACCACCGCGCCTTCTGTTCGTCGCTGCCGAACAGATGAAGCAACTCCATGTTCCCGGTGTCTGGCGCAGCACAGTTCAACGCCTCCGGGGCGAGATACGGAGAGCGCCCGGTCAACTCGGCCAGCGGCGCGTAGTCCAGATTTCCCAACCCCGCAGCGTCCGGGAGGAACAGATTCCACAGGCCGCGGCGCCGCGCCTCCCGCTTCAGGTCCTCGACGACAGGAGGCAGTTCGTGGTCGTCGGGCCCTGCCTGCGCGCGCTGCTGCGCATAGACCTCCTCGGCGGGGTACACGAATTCGGTCATGAACTCCTCGAGCCGGTCGAGGTAGTTCCGCGCCGTCTCCGACGGGTCGAAATTCATCGCGCCTCCCGAGCTATCAGCTGATGCAGCTAACCTAGCAATCGCTTGCTCGGCCTGGGAGAATACACAAATGCCGCTTGATCAACACGTCCGCCGCTTCCTCGGCGAGAACGGAGCGCGCCTCGGCTTCCCGGCCGGGGCGCGTGACGATCCGCACCGGGCGGCGCAGTACCTGGCCCGCGTCCGGCCGACCCTCAACACCCCGCCCGCAGCCGAGCCCGAACCCGTCACGGACGTGCACGACGAGACCGTCCACGGCGGAACAGCGGTCCGCGCCTACCGCGGTTCGCCCGAGCCCGGTCGGCCGATACTCGTCTATCTACATGGCGGTGGCTGGGTGAGCGGTGGCCTCGAGATGAACGATGCGCTGTGTCGTCGGCTGGCCGCACTCATGGACTGCGTGATCGTCAGTGTCGATTACCGTCTCGCACCGGAGTGCCCCTATCCGGCAGCGCTCGGCGACACGGTGGCCGCGATCGCCTGGTCACGCGAGCACGGCGAGCGGCTCGGCGGTGACCCGTCGAACGTCTCCGTGGCCGGGACGAGCGCGGGTGGCAATCTCGCTGCCGCCGCCAGCCTGCTCTCCCGCGATCTCGGCCTCGCGCCGTTGCGGCTGCAGTTGTTGCTCTACCCGGTGCTCGACGTCCCGACGGACAACTCCTCGTACGTCGCCAACGCCGGCGGCTATCTGCTTGAGCGTGAGCAAATGGAGTGGTACTGGGACAAGTACCTACCGCAGCGGGGCGCGAACGTACCGGTCTATGCCGCCCCGGGGCGCAGCGACGATCTCGCCGGACTTCCGCCGGCCATCGTCGTCGCGGCCGAATTCGACCCGCTCCGCGACGAAGCGGAGAGCTACGCGGGACGACTCCAGGACTCCGGAGTCCCGACGGAGCTAATCCTCTGTGAAGGGATGATCCACGGCTTTCTCTCGTTCCTCGGAGCGATACCGGCCGCGGACCGCGCGGTGGAACTGATCGCCGACGCTGTTCGGACGCTCGCGGTCACGCACTGAGCAACCCCGCGTCCGGAACCCGTCCACCGATCGACGTCGTGACCCGGCCGAGGCCGGCCAGCAGCGGTGCGGCGTACTCCGTCACGTTCGCGTCATGGACCTGACCGGCCCGGCCGACGACGGTGAGGGTGAGCGAGATCCGGCCGGCCGCATCGAAGGCAGGCGCGATCAGATGGGTGACCGGATGCGGCACCGTCCCTGGGCTCTCGCCAGCCGGCGTTCCCCGGACAAGATCGGCGAGGGTGATGGCGAGCTCGATTCGTTCGTCACCCCTGCTCGTACCGATGCGATCGAGCAACTCCTCGACCTGGAGCTGCACCTCGACGCCGCCGCCGACCGAGTAGCCGCGCGCACGAATCGCGCGTAGGGCGCGCCGGTTCACCTCGAGCTCGCGAACGGTCCGGGCGCCACCCGACCGCCGCAGCCACGCGTCGATCTCGTCCGGCGACGACCACGCGAAATAGACCGATCCGAGCGGCGGGCGTGCCGGAACCGGGCGCGCATCCAGAGACGGCAGGGCCAAGCTCTCGTCCTCGCCGCCGGCTACGTCGAGGATCACCATCTCGTCGTCGACGAGAGCACAGACGAAGCAACCGACGTCGAGCTCTCGAGCGAGCGCGAACATCTCCCGGCGCGCCACGGCGAGGCCGCGTACCTGCTCGAGGGTGGCCCAGCCGAGCCGGACGAATTCGGGCCCGAGACAGTAGCTCTTCGCCGAGCTGTCGCGCCTGATCCAGCCCAGCTCGGTCAGGCAGGTGAGGATGGCGAAGCAGGTCGCCTTTGCCAGGCCCAGCTCGGCCGACACTTGCGAGACCGTCCATCGCCGCCTCGGGCCGGTGCTGAGCAGCGCGACGATCCGGCCGGCCCGCTCGACCGCGGGGACTGGTGTGGCCATCCGACACCTCGCACTCGTTGACTGGGACAGCGCTCGACTTCTAATCTTCTGTATACAGTATCGTTGTTTCGTATACAGAACAGGTGGCGCTTGTGTCCTTCAAGATCGATCTACTGTTCGAGGTCGAGGTGCCCCGTCCGTGGGGCGATGGCAAGGAGCGCGACCGGTTTCACGAGGCCATCGAACAGGCGGTATTCGCCGACCAGATGGGCTTCGACACGATCTGGTTCGTCGAGCACCACTTTCTCGAGGAAGCCGCACACTCCTCGGCCCCCGACGCCCTGCTCGGGGCGCTGACACAACGCACGTCCCGGGCTCGCCTCGGATTCGGCGTCGCGCTCATGCCCGGTCGGGTGAACCATCCGATCCGGGTCGCCGAGCGGACCGCGGTCATGGACATCCTGTCCGACGGCCGTCTGGAGGTCGGTACGGGGCGATCGAGCAGCCCGTACCAACTACGCGCATTCGGTGTCGACGTCGCCAATACCCGCGAGGAGTGGGAGGAGGCCACCCGCCTGCTGCCGCAGCTCTGGACCAAGGAGAAGTTCGCGTATCACGGACGGTTCTTCGACTGGGACGACGAGATCACGGTCGTCCCGCGCCCGGTCCAGAAGCCTCATCCGCCGCTGTGGGTGGCGTCCACCCAACCCGACACGTGTGCACTCGCCGGCCAAAAAGGCCTCGGACTCCTGATGCCACAGCTCGGCGGCCCGGACAGCGCCCGCGAGAGCATCGCCGCGTACAAGGCAGCGATCGCTGCGCCGACCGATCCCCTCGGCATGTTCGTCAACGACCAGTGCGCCTTGTTCACCTGCGCTTTCACCAACGATGACGACGACCGGGCCCGCGTGCTCGGTGGCCAGGCTTCTATGTGGTACCTGAAGACGCTGGCAACGATCTACAGCAACGACTGGGCCGGCCAGCCGCTCGAGAGCGTCCCGGACTCGTATCGCTACCACGCCGAGGTGCGCCGCAAAGGGCTGGTGTCAGGAGGCACGCTGCAGACAGGCATGCGCGGCCGCGATCTCGACAGCGCCGACGCGTACGAGAAGATGATCGACTCCGGCGCATTCTGCGTCGGTGACCCCCAGCAGGTTCTCCGCAACATCGAACGTTACCGGGCTGCGGGCGCGGATCGCCTGGTGTGTGTCATGCAGCTGGCGGACCTGCGCCACGACGACCTGATGCGGTCGATCGAATTGTTCGGCACGTCGATCATTCCCGCGATCCGGGCCATCGAGGCGCAAGAGGAAGCCTACCGAGCGCTTGCTTGACACTCGACCGCAACGCGCGATTCGATGACGCCGTGACCTCGCTAGCGTGGCCGATGACCATCGACCTGACCGGTCGGACCGCAGTCGTGACCGGTGGCAGCGAGGGCATCGGGGCGGCGACGGTACGTGCGCTCGCGGCCCACGGAGCCGACGTGGCGTTCTGTGCGCGAAACGCCGACGGGGGACGCGCACTCACGGCCGAACTGTCCGACTCCCCCGGGGCGGTGCGCAGCTACGTCGCGGACATGTCGGACGCCGCCTCGACCGAGGACTTCCTCGACGCCGTGGGCCGCGATCTGGGCGACATCGACATCCTGGTCAACAACGTCGGCGACTCCCCCTCGCGCAACTTCCTGTACATGAGCGACACCGACTGGGCCCACTTGTTCGAGCTCAACCTCATGTCGGCGGTTCGCTGCACCAGACGCCTTCTCCCGGCGATGCGGAGGCAGAGGTGGGGGCGCGTGGTCATGATCGGCACCGGAGCAGCGAAGTATCCCTCCCCCGCGCTGATCGACTACTCGGCGTCCAAGGCGGCGATGATCGCCACCGCCAAAGCACTGGCCGCCAAGTACGGCGCCGACGGTGTCCTGGTGAACTCATTGCTGCCCGGCCTGATCCGCACCACCATGTGGGAACGCACGGCCGAGGAGGTCGCGCAGGCCAGCGGCACGACGGCCGACGCCGTGTTCGCAGAGCGGGCCACGCGGGTCCCGGTGGGTCGCTTCGGCACGGCCGACGAGATCGCGGCTGTCGTGCTGTTCCTCGTCTCGCCGTACGGCAGCTATCTGAACGGCTGCGCGATCGACGTCGACGGCGGTATGGGCGGGGCGCTGTTCTGACAGTCGCGGCCGGCTATCTCCCGCACAGCTTCGTGAGTACTGCGTCCGCCTCGGACATGATCCGGTTCAACAACTCCGCGCAGCTCGGCAGGTCGTCGATAACACCTGCCACCTGACCGCTCGCGAGCGTGCCCAGGTCGGTGCGCCCGTCGATCATGCTCGCGTGCAGCATCATCGGGGTGTTCGCCGCCATGAGCACCTGACTCCAGCCGAGGTCATGGTTCTTCTTCATGGCGAGACCTTCGCGGACCATGTCACGCCACGAAATACCTGACATGGCGTGAAACGCGACCGCATGCCGGAGCGACCGGCTCATGCGCGCCGGGGCCGACGCGTTGATGAGCTTCTCGGCGAACTCGGTGCGCAGTACCCGCTGCGGCACGCCGTCGAGCACGGACGTGACGACGGTGTCGTCCACCGAACGGATCAGGTACTCGCGCTTGACGTTCACCGGGACCGTGCTGTCGCTGGTCAGGAGGAAGCGCGTGCCCATCGCGATACCGGCCGCACCGTAGGCGAGCGCCGCGATGAGGCCCCGGCCGTTACTCATCCCGCCGGCGCCGATCACCGGAATGTCGACAGCGTCGACGACCTGCGGCAGCAGGATGGACGTCGACACTCGCCCGGTGTGACCACCTGCCTCGCTGCCTTGGACGATCACCGCGTCGACTCCCCACGCGGCAACCTTCTCGGCGTGACGTCGCGCGCCGATGGACGGCACCACCACCAGCCCGGCGTCTTTGAGCTCGCGAATCACCTTTTCGTTGGGAGCCAACGCGAAGGACGCGACCCGTACCCCGTGCTTGACGAGCAACTTGGCCCTCTCGGGCAGGTCCGGGGCGTCACCACGCATGTTCACGCCGAACGTCCTCGCCGTCAGCTCTTTGGTCCGCGCGATCGCGACATCCGTCTCGGCGAGGGACAGCGTGCCGCTCGCGAGGATCCCGAGGCCGCCCGCGTTCGACGTCGCGGCGGCGAGTTCCGGCGTCGCCACGTACCCCATGCCGGTCTGGACGATCGGGTAGCGGACGTCGA
>JAOPVG010000440.1 GCA_025966255.1 Jatrophihabitans sp. | reverse complement strand
TCCGTGCGCAATGCCGTGCTGCGGACGGGCGGGCAGAACCTCGGTCTCGAAGCCGAGGACTTCGAAGTCGTCGAGACCGAGCGGCGGGCCTCGGCCGCGATCGCGCTGCTCGTGGATATGTCGTACTCCATGGAGTTGCGTGGCACCTGGGGTGAGGCGAAGACGACGGCGCTGGCGCTGCACTCACTCGTCACCACCAAGTACCCGCAGGACGCGATCGAGATCATCGGCTTCTCCGACTACGCCCGGGTGATGTCTCCCAACGCCCTCGTCGAACACGATTGGGACCGCGTGCAGGGCACCAACCTGCAGCACGGGCTGATGCTCGCGCGGCGCCACCTCGACAAGCACCGCGGCGCCGAGCCGGTGATCCTCGTGATCACCGACGGTGAGCCGACCGCTCATCTTGCGCCCGACGGCTTCGCCGACTTCGCCTGGCCGCCGACCCGCGAGACGCTCGCGGCCACGCTGGCCGAGGTCGAGCGCTGCACCCGCCGCGGCGCGACGATCAACGTCTTCATGCTGGACGACGACCCGCGTCTCGTATCGTTCATGCAGGAGTTGGCCAAGCGCAACGGCGGTCGGGTGTTCCAGCCCAAGCGCGGCGCGCTGGGCGAGTTCGTCGTCGAGGACTACCTCAGCAGCCGACGCGGCAAGCGGCGCGCGGGCTGAGGTGGAGCGCGCACCCGACCCGGCCTGCTGGCTGCATCCGGACGTCGTCGTCGACACGTCGGCGATCGCCGGGCACGGGTGGTTCGCCGCGGCGCCGCTCGGGGCCGGCACGGTCGTGTCCCGGCTCGGTGGCCGCCTGGTGTCCGACGCCGAACTGCTGTCGTTGCGAGCCGGCCCGGACCGCGTCGACAGCATCGTGGTGGACGACGACGTGCACCTCGTATTGCCGCCCGGATCGCCGAACTGTTTCGGCAACCACAGCTGTGACCCGAATCTGGGCTGGGCCGGCGAGTACACGCTCGTGACGATCCGCGACGTCCCGGCCGGCGTAGAGCTCACCAGCGACTACGCCACCAGCACCGCCGACCCCACGTTCCTGCTCCGCTGCCACTGCGAGACCTACCGGTGCCGCGGCATCGTGGCCGGCGACGACTGGCAGATCCCGCAACTGCAGCAGCGCTACGCGGGGTACTGGGTGCCGATGCTGCGCCGGCGTATCGACGAGGCCGCCCGGGCCCGCTGAGGCGTCCCGATAGCCTCGGAATCATGTTCAAGATCCTGCTTGCGCTGCACCTGCTGTTCGCGATCTTCGCGATCGGGCCGCTCGTCCACGCCGCGACGACGGCCGGCCGCGGCGTTCGGCGCGGGGACGGCGCTGCCACCGCGAGCTCAGCCCGCCTACTGCGCATCTACAGCTACGGCTCAGCGGTGGTCGTCCTGGTCGGATTCGGGCTGATGAGCGCAAAGTCTCCGACCAACCCGAAGCAGCACGTCGGGGAATTCGGCGATACCTGGATCTGGCTGTCGCTGCTGCTGTGGGTGGTGGCAATCGGGCTGGTCCTCGGCGTCGTCGTGCCCACGCTGGACAAGGCGAGCGCGCTGATCCAGAAAGAGGAGTCGGTCGTCTCGCTCACGGCGCGCGTGGCGGCCGGCGGCGGCATCGTGGCCGTGCTGTTCGCCGTGATCGTGTTCGTGATGGTCTACCGGCCCGGGCACTGACCGCGCGTATCGCCGTCGTGGGCGCCGCGATTCAGCGGGGCCGGGCCCCGAATGCACGACAATGGCCTGGACCTGGAATTCGCGGTGGTCGATCGGGAACCTGAACCGTCCACCACCTCGTCCCTATCCGGTACAGACCGACGACAGGAGGGGCCTGTGCGTGACGAGGCCGGATTCCGTGCGTTCGTCGAGACGAACGGGGCCACCCTGTTGCACGCCGCTCGGCTGCTGACCGGCGACCACCACCGGGGCGAGGATCTCGTGCAGACAGCGTTGACCAAGGTCTACCTCAAGTGGGGCAAGATCGACACCCCGCTGCCCTATGCCCGCAAGGCGCTGGTCAACGCCCACATCGACCAGACCCGCCGCAAGTGGTGGGGCGAGCGGTCGACCGACGTGCTTCCGGAGCCTCCGGTGCTCACCGGCGAGGTGGCGGCGTCCGACCTGCGCGACGAGTTGCGCCGGATGCTGTCCGGCCTCTCGCCGCGGGACCGGGCGGTGGTGGTGATGCGCTACTACTGCGATCTGTCCGAGCAGGACACCGCAGCCACGCTGGGCCTGGCGATCGGGACGGTGAAGAGCAGCTGTGCCCGCGCACTCGCGCGGCTGCGGGTCGAGGCGACGAGTGCGGCAGGAGGTGGCGGACGATGAGTCCGACCGAGTTCGATCTGCGGGCGGCGCTGCGCGACGGTGAAGGCGACGGCGTGGATGTCGATCGCGTCGTGGCCGGTGCCCGCGCGCGACGCACCCACCGGCGGTCCCAACTGTTGTCGACGGCCGCGGTGGTCGCCTTCGTCGCCGCGGCCGGTACAGGTGGTGCGCTCATCTGGGCCGGCAACAACGGCGGCAGTGGTAACAGCACCAGCACCGGGTACGCCGCCGGCAGCCAGGTCGGCCCGAGCGCGGCCGATGGCAAGGTCCCAGCCACCGGTCCACACCGGGACGCGTCGAGCGCCGGTGCGCCCAGCTCGGCCGGAATTGGGGCCGGCAAGCACGCCGCGATCGCCTGCCCGAACTCGTTGCCGCGCACGCTCCTCCCGGGCGGGGGCAGCCCGGGCCAGTTCGGGGCGGACGGCCCGATGTTCCCCGAGCCCGTCGACTCGATCGTCGTCTGCTCCTACGGTTCGCCGCTGCGAGCGTCGACCAGCGTGACGCCGGGGCGACTCGTCCTGACCAACGCAAACGCTCGGGCACTGGTGGCGAGTATCGAAAACGCGGCCAAGTCGCGGCCGACCCTGCCCTGCCCGACGCTCCGCCCGCGCGACGAACAGTCGCTCGCCATCATCGGCGTGACGGCACGCGGAACCGAGATGCGCA
>JAOPVG010000425.1 GCA_025966255.1 Jatrophihabitans sp. | reverse complement strand
CGGTCGCCGGCTGACAAACCTCGCCTCAGCGGCTTTGTCCGGTCGCGCGGTCGAGTTCTGCGCTGTGGCGGAATGGTTGATCACGCTCGGCCGCCCACATCTCGTGGCCAGGCCGATCGACGACGTGCAATCCGCAGCTACGAAGCATCGCCTCGACAGCGGCAGCGTTCGCCAACCACCAGTTCGTCGGGTCGTCGGCCATCCGCCGCTCGATGAAGGCCAAGCGCGGCCAGCCCGGCTCCAGCAAAAGGTCACGCTCGTCGAGCGTGAGGTCATCCGGCGGACCCACCTGCTCGTCCCCAGGCAAGGTGAGTGTCTGCAGCAGAAGCCGGCCGCGCACCTTCTGGCACGCCAGGTCGAGCCCGAGCATCGGGTACCTCAGGTGGTACAGCACGCCGAGGAAGAGCACGAGGTCGAAGCACTCGTCGAGCTCGCCGAGGTCGTACACGCCCATCCGGCGGAACTCGACGACCTTGTTGAGGCCGTACCGTTCGCCGGCCCACCGCGCCTGCGTGAGGTAGTGCGGGTCGTGGTCGATACCCAGCACCTGCGCTCCCCGGCGGGCCAATTCGAAGCTGTAGAAGCCCGCATTGCAGCCGATGTCGAGCACGCGCGAGCCGGACAGGTCAGCCGGCACCGCCCGCTGCAACTGGCGCCACTTGAATGCCGGGAAATCACCCAACGGATGATCCGGGGCGGTCTGAGTGCCGTCGGGCAAGTGCAGGTTGTGGAACCACGGTCCAAGATCGGCGATCCCGGTGTCACCCGCGGCGGCGCCGGACGACTGTAGGGTCATTGCGCTTCCCTCGTCGCTTCGGTTTGCCGGACGAATTCCTCCAAGGTCTGGGCGCGGCGCTGTGCGGTGTGCTCGCTCAACACCCTGGCGCGGGCAGCGGCGCCCACGGCGCGACGCCGGTCGTCGGTCATCGCGTGCAAGGCGTCTAGTACGTCATCGGCCGAGTCGGCGATCGCGATTTCAGGGCCGGGGTGGAAGATCTCGTCGAGTCCGTTCCATCGGTCCGAGATCACCGGCACCGCGCACGCAGCGGCCTCGAACAGCCGTACGCTGGGCGACCACCCGGCTCGCTTCATCTCGACCCGGGTGACGTTCAGCGTCATCCGCTGCGCCGCATAGAACGCTGCGTGCTCCCGCGGAGGTAGGTGCTCGATCCGTTCGACGTTGTCCGGCCACACAATCGAGTGCGGATACTGCGGGCCCGTCACCACGAACCTCATGTCCGGCCGGCGCCGCGCCGGTTCCACCAGCAGTTCATCGAGGATCGGCTGGCGGTCGTCGCTGTAGGTGCCGAGATAGCCGAGGTCCCACCGCAGCGGCACATGGCTTGGTCGGTAGTTGTCCGGATCGACCATGCAGTAGAACGCACGCGGCGCGCGAGCCCCGTAGCGTTGCTCGAGCAGAGTCAGCGTCGGGCCTGCTGTGAACGACAGATACAGGTCGTACGCGCTGACCAGTTCCGGGGACAGGTACTCGCAACGTCCGGCCGCGAGCGCGGCGAGGGTGACGGGCGTGTCGATGTCGTAGAAGGCGGTTACTGCGCGGGCGGTGGCGATCACCCACTGTCCGACGGCCACCCCATCCGGAACGTATGAGCCGACCACGACCAGATCCGCCGTACGGACCGCGTCGACGTAGCCGTCCCGCAGCTCCTGGGACGAGCCGTAGAGCTCTGTACGTCCGTGCGGCGGGCGGGGCAGGTCGCGGTTCTCGGCGTACCACGGCACGTCACGCTCCAGGAACAGCACGTCGTGGCCTCGTTCGGTCAGGCTTCGCATCAGGCCCCGGTAGTTGGTGGCGTGGCCGTTGCCCCACGACGAGGTCACCGACAGGCCAAGGATCACGACACGCACGGCATCTCGATCCGGTCGCGAAGGAAGGCGTCCACCTGGGCGGCGCGCTGCATGTAGGTGTGTTCCTCGAGGGCGCGGGCCGAGGCTCGGTTGCCGATCTCTTTCGCGCGCTGAGGCGTGGCGGTGCGCACGTGTTCGGCCACCTGCTCGCCGTCGCACGCCACGAGCACTTCGGTTCCGATCGCGAAGAAGTGGTCGACGCCGGGCCAGGCATCGGTAATCAAGCAGGCGCCCGCACCGGCCGCCTCGAACACGCGCGTCGGTGGGGACCAGCCGTTGGCCGCCATGCTCTCGCGCGTCACGTTGAGGACCGTCGTGGCCGAGCAGTTGAACGCATTGTGGTGGTCGGTGCCGAGATGCCCGATGCAGCGCACGTTCGCCGGCATCGGCCGGTCGTCCCACCCGTTGCCGGCCAGCAGGAACTCGTGCTCCGGCGCGAGGCTTGCCGCGCGGAAGAAGAACTCGTCGATGCGCTGCTCGCGATCGGGCAGCCGGTTCGCGAGTAGCGCACAGTCGGCCCTGAACCGCGGGTCGACCGGAACCCGGTGGTGCGTCAACGGGTCAAGACCGTTGTAAATGGTGGCGCACGCCCGCACGCCGAGTTGCATGTATCGCCGGACGACCGGCAGTCCGCCGCCATAGGTGAACACGGCGTCGTAGCGCAGCAGTTCGGACCTCGTGGGATCGTTTGGATCGGCCTCCATCCGGGCCAGGGTTGCCGGGGCATCGACGTCCCAGAAGATGCGCAGCGTGTCAGGTGGCCCGACCCGGGCCACCGCGTGCTCCAGCACCTCGTCGAAGACGCCCACCCCGCTCGTCTTCACTACGACATCGGCGCCGTCCGCGGACTGCACCGTGCGGCGTACCTGCGCTTCGTCCTGTGCCGGGTAGATCACCACGCGGGCGTAGTCGGGATCGGGGATGTCGCGATGCTCCTGCCGTTCGTAGGCGATCGGTTCGTAGAACGTGACTCGGTGACCGCGCTCGTGCAGGCCACGCACGATGCCGCGGTAGTACGTGCAGGCTCCGTTCCACCAGCTGGACACCAGGCTCGAGCCGAAGATGGCGATGTCCAATCCGGCGCGCGTCCGCGCGTTCACGGCGTCATTCCCAGCTCGGTGCAGATCGCGAGCAGCTCCGTCACCCGATGCGCGCATGTGTGCCGGGCGAGGACGGTTGTACGCCCCTGCTCGCGCAGTGCCTCGGCGAGTTGGGCGTCGTGGAGTACCTCGCGCAGGTAGTCGCCCATCTGCGCCCCGTCGCGGGCCATCAGGAAGTCTGTGCCGACAGTGAACAGGCCTTCTGCGTCGTCCCATGGCGCGCACACGAGGGGGATGCCGCAGGCGAGGGCCTCGAACGGACGGATCGTCGGGATGCCGGGCAGCGCCTCGACGTACGGGCGGCGCGGCAGGTGCACGGTGACGGCGTGTCCTGCGAATTCGAGTGGGGCACGGTGATTGGGCAACCAGCCGCGGTAGGCGATGCCGGCTTGGCGCATGGCCTGCTTGGCCTGATCGGGGTACCGGACGCCGAAGGCATCCGCGCGCAACCGGAGCGACCGGACCGGTTCGAGCAGGAATTCGTGCAGCTCGGCCACCCGTTCGCCGTCGCCCCAGTTACCGATCCACACCAGATCGCCGCTCCGGGCTATGTCGGGCACGGGATGGAACGTGCGCACGTCGGCCGCTTCGTGCCACGTCCAGGCTCGATCGGTCCAGCTGCGTTCGAGGTAGAGGTCGCGGATGACCGCGCCGAAGGCGAGCACGCCGTCGTACGCACTGAGGTCGTAACGCTTCATCTCCTCGGGTTGGCTCGCCGCCCGGTGATGGGTGTCGTGGAACAGCAGCCGGTAGCCGCCTGCCGCCTTGTTCCGGCCGAGCAGTTCGACCAGGTGCAGGTCGTTCCACTCGTGCACCAGCACTAGATCGGCGCCGTCGGTCATCTCCTCGACCGGTGGTTCGCGCGGATCGAAGCAGGTACTGCGCAGCCACGGGAACGCATCCATGATGTCGTCTACTGCGCTGCGACCTTGGTCGACGACGAGGTTTGCGCGACTCCACCCGTCCAGCGGCTCGAACACCTTCACGTCGTGACCACGGGCGAGCAGTTCGTGCACGACACCGCGCAGGAAGTGTGCGTTGCCGTGGTTCCAGTCTGAGACCAGGGAGTGGCAGAACAGGACGACCTTCATGTCCGCACCGCCGTGAGCAGCCGTTGGTAGAGAGCCAAGTAGCCCGCCGCCGTCCGCTGTGGCAGATAGCGTTCGGACCGTAGCCGGGCCCGCCCGCCCAGTTCGGTGGTACGGCGCGGGTCGGCAATGATGCGCTGGAGCGCGGCCGCTAGCGCATCGTCGTCGCCCGGAGGCATGTAGAGAGCGGCGTCGCCCCACACCTCGCGCAGGCTGGGCAGGTCGGAAAGGACGAGCGCGCATCCGGCGCACGCCGCCTCGAGGATCGCGAGGCCGAACGGTTCGTAATGTGCCGGTGCGGCGAACACGGCTGCGCGCAACAGCCACGGACGGAACTCGGCGAAGGAGAGGGAGCCCAAGAAACGTGCCGAGGGTCCGCCGCCGGCGCCGGCGATGAGCACCGGCCACGACAGCTCCGGGGCGATCCGATCCAGCGCGGCGAGGCCCTTCGCCTCGTCCCACGCTCGGCCCGCTGCGAGCACCAGAGGTTGCTTCGGCGTACGCACCACCCAGTCGCGTCGCCGGCAGTTCGGCACGACCAGCCCGTCAGGTGCCGCGGTGAACTCGCGGGCCAGATCGTTCAGCACGGCCGACGTCGGGGCAACTACTGCATCTGCCGCCGCAAGGCCGGCGGCGACGCGTGCTCGGTAGCGGTCCCAGTCCGGCGGAGCGGGTACGCCGTGCACCGCACGCCACCAGGACAGCACGTCCGAGTGCGCGACCACGACGACAGGCGCCGGCCAGTCGAGGTCGGCGAGCGCGTAGCTGTTCAGGTGCACGACATCCGGCTGTACCCGCTCGACCTGATCGAGGAGCCATCGTCCGGACGCGTCGACCTCGGCCCACGGGTCGGGCATCCACTCCAGTGCGAGCGGTGCGAAGGCGTAAGACGCGAGGGCCGAGGCGCGCAGCTCGCGCCGTTGTTCCACGCCGGGTTCGGTGCCCAGCACAGCGAGATGCACTTCCACGCCCAGCCGGGCCAGCGCATCGGCGAGCTCCAACGCGTACGTCCATACCCCGCCCACCGCGTCGGCGCTCATGAGCACCCTGGTCATCGGCCGTACACCCGATCCAGGACGCGAGCCACCTCGACGAACCGCTCGGCGGCGGGGTCGTAGCCGGAATCGGAGGCGAGGCGCTGCGCCCAACCCACGATGGCGCGCCCGGCCCACTCGTCCGGTGGCTCGGCCAGCACGGTGCGGGTAGTGCCGACATTGCGTACGGCGCGGAAGTCGTAGAACGAGCCGTCGACGTTGGCCAGCGCCACGGATCCCTTGCTGCCATAGAACGTCGCGGAAATGACCGCGCTCGTGCCCGCGTGCAGGAACCAGGAACAGCTCAGCGAGACGGCCGTGCCGACGCGCAGGTCGAGCCGGGCGATGGCGTGGTCCTCGACAACGGAGCCGTCGGGGGGCACAGGCTGCCCATGTGCGAACAGTCGCGACGTGACACCGACGACGTCGGGCGCGCCCAGGACCCAGAGCGCCAGATCCACTAGATGGATCCCGAGATCGATGACGCAGCCACCCGCCGACAACGCTGGATCGGTGTACCAGGACTTGTCCGGACCGTACGCGTTGTGGAACACCAGATCCGCGGCGTAGATCTCGCCCAGCTCACCGGAGTCGATCACGTCGCGCATTCGGTCCACCGCGGTGAGGCGGCGGTAGGAGAGGTCAACGTCGAGGAGCCGATCGGCGCGCCGCGCGGCGTCAACCACGCTCGCGCATTCCGCGGCGGTTCGAGCGAGCGGCTTCTGGCAGAACACGGCCGAGCCTGCGCCGAACGCTCGCAGCGACTGCTCGGCGTGGTGCGCGCTCGGGGTCGCGATCACGATCCCGTCCAAGCCGCCGCCGCCACTCAACATCTCGTCGACAGGCATGACGCCCGCCCCGGCCGCCGCAGCCACCTCGCCTGCGACGTCGGGATCGGTGTCGGCAACGGCCGACACTTGTGCCACGCCGGAAGCGGCCAGCGCCGTCAACCGGCTCCGACCGATCCAGCCGACGCCGAGGAAACCGAGCCGCGCGGTCATCGAAGCACCAGCGCCTTCAGGAAACCGTCGGGCTTGTCCGCCAACGCCGCGAATGCTGCATCGGCGTGCGACAGCGGGAACGTGTGCGTGTACAACGGCTGCGGATCGAACCATCCGTCGGACACGGCGGCCACTGCGTCTCGGATCCCTGCGACACGCACGCCGGAATCACGTTCGTGGGCGTTCACGACGTCGATGCCGCGCCAGTTCCACAGTTGGATGTCGACGGTGCGCGGCCCGTCCTGGTGGAAGCCGGCGATGGCGAGACGGCCTCGCGCCCGCACGAGTTGCGCGGCCAGATCGAGCGGGCCCTGAGTGCCGACCGCCTCGACGACGACGTCGCACAGTGCGCCGCCGGTGAGTCGGTGCACCTCGTCGACCACGCGCCACGGCTCCCTGTTGGTGACGATGTGTCTCGCTCCCATCGCCTGGCCGACGGCGAGCGAGAACGCTCGGCGACTGACCGCGATCACGTTGGCACCGGCGTGCGCGGCAACTGCGGTCACGACTGCGCCCAGAAAGCCCAAGCCGACGACGCACACTGTCTGATCGGGCGCGAAGTCGCACCGGGCCGCCACGTTGAATCCGCACCCGAGCCCCTCGCCCGGGAACGCGGACGCGTCCTGGCTGCGGGGCAGGACGACAGCATCGGCGGCCGACGCCACGACGAAGTCGGCGAGCGCCTGCTCGGCGAGCAAAGTGACCCGATCGCCGGGGGCGCACGTGGTGACCCCGTCACCTACCGCATCGACCCGCCCCCACCCCTCGTGCCCGGGCGCACCGGGCGCGAGCGGGTAGTCAAACCAGTCGCGGCCTTCCCACACGGGCAGGTTCGAGCCGCACAGCCCACACCCCTCGATCGCTACTCGGATCTCTCCGCGGCCCGGCTCTTCGACGTGCCGGGCCCTGACTTCGAGATGGCGCGGCGCAG
>JAOPVG010000411.1 GCA_025966255.1 Jatrophihabitans sp. | reverse complement strand
GTCGCGGATCGGAACGACGAACGCATGCACGCCCTGACTCTCGCCGTTGGTGATGAGCTGGGCGAAGACGGCGGCGATCCGTCCGTCGCGGGCGGCGTTGCCGATGTACTCCTTGCGGGCCGAGTGGTCGGGCGTGCGGATCACGAACTCGTTGGTGTCGGGGTCGTAGGTCGCGGTCGTGCGCAGGGACGCGACGTCCGAGCCGTGCCCGGTCTCGGTCATCGCGAAGCAGCCGAGCAGGTTCAACTCGATGGTGTCGGCCAGGTACTTCTCGTGATGGCGTTCGGTGCCGAGGTGCAGGATCGCGCCGCCGAACAGCCCCCACTGCACGCCCGACTTCACCAGCAGCGACAGGTCGCCCATCGCCAGCATCTCGAAGCCGGTGATCGCCCCGCCGAGGTCGTTGGTGCCGCCGTAGCGCGTCGGGAAACCCAGTCGGGAGTAGCCCGCCTGAGCCAGCGCTTCCAGCCGCTCGAGGACGCGGGCACGCTGCGTCTCCATGTCCTCGCCGTAATTCACCGCGAAGCGCGGGTCCTTGCCCAACTCGCGAGCGCGTTCGCGGACCGCGGCCCACCGCCCGTCCAGGACGCCGCGAAGGATGACTGCGTCGGCGGGCCCCAACTGGGCGGGCCCGGTCATCGTGACCTCTCGCTCGGGTGCCGGGTCATCGGCCGAGTGGTGCAAACACGCCCGGCGCGGGTCGACCGTCGACCCGTCGTCCGGTCGATTGATATACCCCGGCCGCCCCGCCCCATAGGAGCGCGGCCAGATACTCGGTGAGTTGGGGCCGGGTCATGGCCTGCGGATGGTCGAGCCACCACAAGCTCGCGGCCCGGATGAATCCGACGGCCGCCTCGCCCCACGGCTGGGCCCCGACCGGATCCAAGCCGCACGACCGCAACTGCTCCGCGAGTGCCGCCGTCAGCAGATCGGTGACGGCGCCGCTGAATTCGGCCGGCGTCGGCTCGCCGGGTCGCGCTTCGGTGAGCAGTCGGTTCTGCGTGACGAACCGGAACAACTGCGGGTTGTCGTCGAGCAGTTGCAGGTAGGCGTCGATGCTCGCGTGCAGCATCGCGCGCGGATCAGGATCGTCCTTGACGCCGAGCAGGGTCGTGACGATCTGGTTGGTGACCCGAACCCCCACTGCCCGATAGAGATCGTTCTTGTCGGCGAAATAGCGGTAGATGACCGGCTTGCTGGTGTTGGCTGTCGCGGCGATCTGGTCCATGCCGACGTCGGTGCCGAATTCCTTGACCGCGGCGACGGCGGCGTCGATGAGTTCCTCGCGCCGGGCCACCCGATGTTCGATCCACCGCGAGCTGCGCCCGTCGGCCCGGGTGGCGTCCCGCGCGGCCTTGGCGACACTGCGGCCGGTGCGCCGGATCGGCTCGGCCACCACATCAATGGCTCCCTGGACTACGTCCTGGACGGCGTCGGTGACCGACTCGAGGCCGTCAGCCGTTAGCCGTGACACAGGCTTCTTCACGAGACACAAAGTAGCGGATACCGTCGGTCCGGTGAACACTCGTCCTGCTGCCATCGTCGGCGGCAATCGCATCCCATTCGCCCGCTCGAACGGCCCGTACGCGCATGCCTCGAACCAGGACATGCTCACGTCCACCCTCGACGGCCTCGTCGCTCGCTTCGGGTTGCAGGACGAGCGGCTCGGTGAGGTGGCGGCCGGGGCAGTGCTCAAGCACAGCCGAGACTTCAACCTCACCCGCGAGTCGGTGCTCGGCTCCCGGCTCTCGCCCACCACCCCGGCCTACGACGTGCAGCAGGCGTGCGGCACCGGGCTCGAGACCGTCATCCTCACCGCGAACAAGATCGCGCTAGGCCAGATCGACTCGGCCATCGCCGCCGGCGTCGACACCACATCGGACGCCCCGATCGCGGTGAACGAGGATCTGCGGGCGGTGCTGCTGGAGGCGAATCGGGCCAAGTCGCTCGGCGGCCGGCTCAAGGCGCTGGCCGGGATCCGGCCGAACCAGCTCGTGCCGGCCATCCCGCAGAATTCGGAGCCACGCACCGGGCTGTCCATGGGCGAGCATCAGGCGATCACCACCCACGAGTGGGGCATCACCCGCGAGGCGCAGGATGAGCTCGCCGCCGCGTCGCACCAGAACCTGGCGGCCGCGTATGACCGCGGCTTCCTCGACGACCTGATCACCCCGTTCCTCGGCCTGGACCGCGACCAGAACCTGCGGGCCGACTCGACGGCTGAGAAGCTGGCCAAGCTGGCACCGGCCTTCGGTAAGTCCCTCGGCGACGAGGCGACCATGACCGCCGGAAACTCGACGCCGCTTACCGACGGCGCGTCGGCCGTCCTGCTCGCCAGCGACGAATGGGCGGCCCAGCACAAGCTGCCGGTGCTCGCGCACTTCATCGATGCGGAGACCGGCGCCGTCGACTACGTCCACGGTGACAAGAAGGCCGACGGGCTGCTGATGGCCCCGGTGTACGCCGTTCCGCGGCTCCTCGCGCGCAACAAGCTGACCCTCGACGACTTCGACTTCATCGAGATCCACGAGGCCTTCGCCGGCACGGTGCTGGCGACGCTCAAGGCGTGGGAGGACCCGGAGTTCGGCCGCACCCGGCTCGGCCTCGACGGCGCGTTCGGCACGGTTGATCGCGCCAAGCTGAACGTCAACGGATCCTCGCTCGCGGCCGGCCATCCCTTTGCCGCGACGGGCGGACGCATCGTCGCCACGCTGGCGAAGATGCTGCACGAGAAGGGCTCCGGCCGCGG
>JAOPVG010000401.1 GCA_025966255.1 Jatrophihabitans sp. | reverse complement strand
CCGCGTGCTGGTCGACGCCTTTCGTCGGAGGGAACGACCGCGTCCTGGGCACCTTCGCCGTCTACTTCGCCGAACCCCGCGAACCCGAGGACGCCGAGCTGGCGCTGCTGCACGACGCCGGCTATCTTGCCGCCGTCGCCGTGCACCACGACACCCTGCGGCGGCAGCTGCGGGAAACCGGCCGCACCCACCAGCTCACCGGCATTCCCAACCGCGTAGTCCTGAGTGAGGAGCTGCGCCGGATCGAAGCCGAGACGGCCGAGACGGGGCAAAGGTTCGCCGTCATCCAGGTGGCCGTCGATGGCATGTCACGGATCAACGAGTCACTCGGACCCACCGTGGGTGACGGCATCTTGCGCGCGACCGCGGATCGCCTCACCGGGCTCGTCTCCGACCTCGTGTCCGAGGTTGGCGTGGCGGCCCATCTGTGGGGCTGCGACTTCGTCGTCCTCGTCGGAGGCCTCGCCGACGACGATGCCGCGCTCGCCACTGCCGAACGGGTGCGTGACGTGCTGACCGAGCCACTCGTGGTCGAGGGCATGACGCTCGTCGTCGACGTGACGCTTGGGGTCTCGGTCTACGGCGGCGAAGTCCTCGACGGTCCTCGGCCGACCGACGAGCCGTTGCGCACTGCCAACGTGGCGCTCGAGCGGGCCAAGGCCGACGGCAATCGGCAGATCGGGGTCTACGACCCGAAATCGGATCCCGGGGCCGACGTGCTGCTGCTCGGGCCGGCGTTACGGCGCGGACTTGACGAGGAGGAGCTGACGCTGGCCTACCAGCCGGTCGTCACGCTCGCCGACGACCGCGTCGACCACTACGAGGCGCTGCTGCGGTGGATCACCCCGAGCGGGACGGTGTCGCCCTCTTCGTTCGTGCCCGTTGCCGAGCACACCGGCCTGGTGAGCGACCTCGGCCGGTACGTCCTCACGCGCGCCCTCGCCGAGCTGGGGCGGCAGCGCGCCGCAGGGCACGACGTCGGAATGTCGGTCAACCTCAGCGTCCGACAGCTCTCCGACGCCGACCTGCCGGACCTGATCGGGCAGCTACTTGCCGAGAACGGGCTGCCGCCGGCGAGCGTGACGATGGAGGTGACGGAGGGCGTGCTGCTCAGCGCGCGCGCGGCCGGGTGGCACGCACTTTCGCGGATCAAGGACCTCGGCGTGCACATCTCACTGGACGACTTCGGCACCGGGTTCAACCAGGTCCCGTACCTGCGGCGCTTTCCCTTCGACGAGATCAAGATCGACCAGAGCTTCGTCCACGCCATGAACGACCACATCGCCGCGCTCGGTGTCATCGCCGGGACGATCGCCTTCGCGCGGACGGTCGGGATGCGGGTCGTCGCCGAGGGGATCGAGCGGCGCGACCAGGCCCGGCAACTGCTGGACCTCGGCGTCACGCACGGCCAGGGCTATCTCTTCGGCGCCGCCATGCCCGCTCCGTCCTTCGAATAGGACTCGGGGCGCACCGCAAGCCGGCGGTACAGGAGCTGCGCCATCGCCGCCGTGACAAAGCCGGCCGCCACCACGACGAGGAACGCCGACCGCGCGCCGTGCTTGTCGGCGATCCCACCGACGAGCGCCGCGCCCGCGCCGTAACCCACGTTGAGCCCGGTGCTGACCCAGGCCATGCCCTCGGTCATGGCTCGTGCGGGAACGATCTGCTGGATCAACCCGAAGGCGGTGATCAGGGTCGGCGCGATGCCGAACCCGAGCACAAAGCCGCACACCACCAGCAGCGGCACATTCGTCGCGGCGAGCAGTACCAGTGGCAGTGCACCGAACGCCAGGGCCTGCAGGCGGAACCGCGGCAAGATGTCGGAGTGCCAATCGCGGGCGCCGTACATCAGCCCCGAGATGCCGCTGCCGACCGCGATGGCGGCCAGCGCCAGCCCGCTCAATCCGCGCTGCCCGTGCTGACCGCAGAACGCCACCATCGACACCTCCGCGCTGGCGAAGAGCGCGCCCATCCCGACTGTCGCGATCGTCAGGATCACCATTCCGCGCGCCCGCAATGCCGATGCGTGCGGCGCACCGTCCTGGGGGTGCGGCGGCGGCTCGGTGGCGCGCAGGGTCGCCAACCACAGCGAGCCGGCGACGACGAGTCCCACGCCGAGATACAGCACGAGGACGGGTTCGGCCTGCGTCGCGAGCAGCGTTGCGACCAACGGGCCGAACACGAAGATCACTTCGTCCAGCACAGACTCGACCGACAGCGCCGTCGCGAGTTCTGGCCGACCGTCATAGACGTAGGACCAGCGCGTGCGAACGAGCGAGGCCACCGACAGATAGCTGAAGCCGAAGATCAACGCGGGCACGACCAGCAGCGCGTTGGGCGCACCGGTACGCAGCATGATCGCCATCGCCAGCACCGCGACCGCATGCACCGCAGCGCACGGCAGGATCAGCCGGGTCTGCCCGTACCGGTCGACGAATCGGGACAGCAGCGGGTTGCCCACCGCATTGCCAAATATGTAACAGGCGCTCAGTACCCCGGCGAACCCGTACCGCCCGTCGCGGGCGGAAATGATGAGCACGATGCCGATGGGATAGATCGCGATCGGCATGCGCATGACGAACGACGCCGCGCAGAACGCCACGGAACCCGGTGCGCGAAAGACCGCGCGATATCGGCCGAGCATCGGCCTCAGAACCCCAACCGGTCGAGCTTCTTGGGGTCCCGTTGCCAATCGCGCTCCACGGCCACGTGCAGGGCCAGGTGCACCTTCTCGCCGAGCAGCGCCTCGATCGCCGGTCGGGCCGTGACGCCGATCTTCTTCAACCGCGAGCCACCGGGACCGATCACGATGCCTTTCTGGCTGTCGCGCTCGAGGTGCACAGTGGCGAACACCTCCTGCAACCCGGAGTCGCGCCGGCGCACCTCGTCGATGGTCACCGCGATCGAGTGCGGTAGTTCATCCCGCACGCCGTCGAGGGCGGCCTCACGCACCAGTTCGGCGATGCGGGTCTCCGTGTCGTTGTCGGTGGTGATGTCGTCGGGGTAGAGCATCGGGCCCTCGGGCAGCTGTGCGACGAACAGGTCGGCGAGCAGGCCCACCTGCTCGCCCGAGACTGCGGACACCGGAACGATGTCGGCGAAGTTGCCGAGCGTGGACATGGCCAGCAGTTGCTCGCCGATGCGCTGCTTGGACGTGGTGTCGGTCTTGGTGACGATGCCGATGACGGGCGCGCGTAGTTGGGCCAGCTCGGCGGCGATGAACCGGTCGCCCGGTCCGATGCGTTCATCGGCGGGCACGCAGAAGCCGACCACGTCCACCTCGGCGAGCGTCGAGCGCACGACGTCATTGAGCCGCTGCCCGAGCAGCGTGCGCGGGCGGTGCAGACCCGGGGTGTCGACGAGAACGAGCTGCGCGTCGTCGCGGGTGAGGATGCCGCGCACCGCGTGCCGGGTGGTCTGCGGCTTGTCGCTGGTGATGACGATCTTGCTGCCGATCAGTGCGTTGGTGAGCGTGGACTTTCCGGCATTGGGGCGTCCGACGAAGCAGCCGAAGCCGGAACGGAAGGTCACGCCCCCATCCTCCCATCCGCCGGCCGGGTCATTTGCCGGGCGCAGCGCGCCCGTTCGCTGCCGGTGCAACCATGACCGACGTGATCCTCTCCCGGCGCGGCTTCCTCACCGCGGCCGGCGCCGCGGCGGGTGGCATCGCGCTGGCCGGTTGCTCGGGCGGCAGCACTGCGCCGTCCCGCCCGTCCGCGAGCGAGAATGCGCAGGTGAAACCCGCTCGGATCGCCTACGGCGCCGATCCCTCGCAGTTCGGAGAGCTGTCACGGCCCGCGCCGGGCCGCAGCCACGGGACGGTCGTGATCGTGCACGGTGGCTTCTGGCGCGCGCAGTACGGCCTCGACCTCGGGCGTCCGCTCGCGGCCGACCTCGCCGGGCGGGGCTACACCTGCTGGAATCTCGAATACCGCCGGGTCGGCAACGGCGGCGGCTGGCCGGCCACATTCGACGACGTCGCGGCCGGCATCGATCACCTCGCCCAGCTCGACGTCGACACTGCGACCGTCGTTGCCGTCGGGCACTCGGCGGGTGGCCAACTGGCGGTCTGGGCGGCCGGGCGCGATCGGCTGC
>JAOPVG010000398.1 GCA_025966255.1 Jatrophihabitans sp. | reverse complement strand
CGCTGCCCAGGGCGCGCGTGGGAAGGCGAAGCAAGTTGCCGGTTCTGCAACCGGTCATCGGCGAACTGAAATGAAGGGTCGTCGTCAGCAGGTCCGAGCGGACCTGAAGGATGCCGGTGAGCAGACGAAGGACGCGGGTCGTAAGGCGAAGGACGCGCTGGATCACTGACTCCCGCACGCCAGGTTGTCGCTGGCCTCCCGCCGTCAGGTTCTCCGGGCACAGCCCGGGGAGTGCGATGCCCATCAACGCCAGCTGGCTGTGGTCAGAGGCTGGCCAGGATCTGCGGCGACTGGGTCTTGATCATGGTGTTGGCCCAGCGGAACTGGCGCAGGTTCTGCGGGTGACAGACCTCGGTCAGTGTCAGCAATTCGCGCTCGTGATGTGCCTGGGCGTTTTGGGCGAGCATCTCCCAGCCGAGCATGTTGTCCGAGGCCTGGAGGTACAGGTCGCTCAGGTCATGAAGTAGCACGAGACCGGGTTCGGGCCGCCGCCCCGTCATGGTGGAGGCGGCGGCGCGCAGCCTCTCGCCGGTCGCCGTCCGTGAATCGGATATCGGTCCTGCCTAGGGGAGACAGCGGCGTATCCGGGGTGAAGGGGCGACTGATCGGCCTTCAGGATTTCTTGGCTGGCCGTGACTTCGTCAGCCCACGTCACGCAGGCGCGGCAGGACCCGCTCAATAGAACTCGAAGAAGCCCTCGGCCTTCCTCGGCCGGCATGGATGGGCTTGCCCTCGCCGCCCGCCGCGCGAAACGCCATGATCATGTCCTGGTCAGGCCTGGTGGTGACGAAACCGTCGCCGATGCGGCCAAGGATGAACTTTCCGCCAGTGAGCACGGCGCTCGTCGCCGCTGCCTGGGCCACGATCGCCGGATGCACACGGATCGTCGGGCAGGTCAACCGCGGTCGCGATCGGTAGCGAGCACACCGCACTGATCGTCCCGATCACCGACCACACGAACGGGCTTTCGCCCTGCTCGTCCTCCACGGGGGAAAGGTGGTCCGAGATCCACAGTGACTCGAAGCCGGCCTCTTCGGCCCATTTCGCCTGCTGAATCAGCTCGACCGGCCCGTACTCCTCACACGACAGGAAGTAGCCGACGCGAGTCACGGCGTCATCACGAACTTGACCGCACCGTTCCGCTTCTTCTGAAACGTTTCGTAGGCCCGCGCCGCGTCAGCCAGCGGGATGCGGTGCGTCGCGAAGGTGTCAACCCCGAGCACATCCTCGTCATTCAGCAGCGGCATGATGTCGTCGACCCAGCGCTTGACATTGGCCTGCCCCATCCGCAGTTGGATCTGCTTGTCGAACATCGTCAGCATCGGTAGTGGGTCGGCGGCCCCGCCGTAGACCCCGCTCAGCGAGATGGTGCCGCCCCGGCGCACGATGTCGATCGCCGAGTACAGCGCGGTCAGCCGGTCGATGCCGACGTTCTTCATCAGCGGCTGGGCCAGTGCGTCGGGCAGCAACCCCACCATGGCCTGGGCGAACTTGGGCACCGGCGACCCGTGCGCTTCCATGCCGACCGCATCGATCACCGAATCCGGACCCCGACCAGCGGTGAGATCGCGAAGGTAGCCAGCCAGGTCCTTCTCGTGGTCGCGCAGGTCGGCGACCTCGTTTCCACGCGTCCGCACCCGCTCGAGCCGCTCGGGCACCAGATCGACCCCGATCACCCGGGCACCGCGGTGGGCCGCGATCCGCGACGCCATGTCTCCGATCGGGCCAAGACCGAGTACCACCACCGTGCCGCCATCTGGGATGCCGGCGTACTCGACCGCTTGCCACGCCGTGGGCAACACGTCGGACAGGTACACGAAGCGCTCGTCGCCCGGCCCGTCGGGCACCTTGATGTGGGTGAACTGGGCCTGCGGCACCCGCAGGTATTCGGCCTGGCCCCCCGCGACCTCGCCGTACAGCTTCGAGTAGCCGAACAGCGCCGCGCCGCTGCCGTACTTGCGGACCTGGGTGGTCTCGCATTGCGAGTACAACTTCTCGCTGCACATGAAGCAGTGGCCGCACGACATCTGGAACGGGACGACGATGCGATCGCCGGGCTTGATCGCAGTGACCTCGTCGCCGACCTCCTCGACGATCCCCATCGCTTCGTGTCCCAGCACGTCGCCCTGACCCATGAAGGCGCCGAGCACTTCGTACAGATGCAGGTCGGAACCGCAGATGTTGGTGCTGGTGACGCGAATGATCGCGTCGGTACCCTCCTCGATCTTCGGATCGGGCACGTCCTCCACCCGGACGTCGCGCTTACCGTGCCAGGTGACCGCCTTCATCTCGAACTGCCTTCCACCGTCAGCGAGCCCGCTCGCCTTGCGTCGCCCATGTCGGGTCGGGTACCCGGCGTGATCGCAGGCGTAACTACCGATACAGCGCAATGACCACATCGGGGTAACCGAGTCCGAGCGGCACCCGGGTTGAGCCGGTGGCGGATGATCTTGCCGCTGCTGGCCCGGGATCGGGTTGGCGGCGCACCGGGCGGCGAAGCTAGCTTCGGAACGCAGCCGGTGCGGGTTGCCGCCGGCGGTGATCGTCGTGCCGGTTGTCGCCCGCGTGACGGTCGCCGCCGAGCGGAAGCGCCACCTCGACCGCCGTGCCTTCGCCTTTGGGACTCTGTACGGAGATCGTGCCGCCGAGAGCCTCGATGCGGTCGCGCAGCCCGACGAGCCCGGAACCGCGCGCTGGATCGGCGCCCCCGATGCCGTCGTCGCGAGCCGCGATGTGCACGACCCCGTCGGCAGACGTGACGGCGACGTTGATGGCGGATGCGTGCGCGTGCTTGGCCGTGTTGGTGACCAGCTCGGAGATGGCGTAGTAGGCAGCCACCTCGATGCCGTCCGACAGCATGTCCTCGACGCAGACGTCGAGTGCAACCGGGATCGGCGCGCGGCGCGCAAGCGTCTTCAACGCGGCACCGAGCCCGCCCTCGGACAGGATCGCCGGGTGAATCCCGCGCGAGATCTCCCGGAGCTCGTCAAGTGCGCCGGCGAGGCCCTCGACGACGTGCGACAGCTCGGCCCGTACCTCGGTGACCGCAGGCGGCAACGCGGACTGGGCCGCGCGCACCTCGAGCGCAAGCGAGACAAGCCGCTGCTGTACTCCGTCGTGCAGGTCCCGCTCGATATGTCGACGCGTTTGATCGGACGCCGCCACGATTCGTGCTCGCGACGCTGCGAGCTCGGAGCGACTCTCCGCGTTTGCGATCGCGGTCGCGACGAGCTCGGTGAAGTTGAGCATCCGCTGCTGGGAATCAGCCGAGAACAGCGCGCGGCTCGACGAGGCGCCGATTACCCCCCAGAGA
>JAOPVG010000388.1 GCA_025966255.1 Jatrophihabitans sp. | reverse complement strand
AACAGCGGTTCGGCACCCATGTCGCTGAACCCGGCGCCTTCAGCTTCGCACCAGCTACTGACAAAGGCCGCGCGCCCAGTCCTCACACTGCGACGCCGCAGCCGCGGCAAGCACAAATTGCGCCGGGCTCACCCCCGGACGGCTGGCCCCCGGGAGTGAGAGTCCGCCTGCCGCTCGCGCACCGTCGGTGCGGGCGTTCCAAGTGCGTGTCAACAGCCCTTCTAGAAACCGCTCATCGTCCGCATCGTCGGGATGCCTCCACTCGAAAACCTCGTCCAAGCAAGCGGCGATCTCCGTCGAGACGGTGCAGGCAGTGTCGACCACCTCCTGGGCGGTGAGCATCACCAGGGCGGTTAGGCAGAACCTGTCGGCGGCAACTGAAAACTGAACAGGGCGCGGCAACCGAAAACTGACCACCCTCGCCGAGACCCTGGCTCGAGTCGAGTCGGGGAGGAAGAGGGTGTTGAGCGTGGAGGATTGGGCGGAGATCCGTCGGCTGCGGCGGGCGGAGGACATGTCGATCTCGGAGATCGCGCGGGTGTTGCGGGTCTCGAGGAACACGGTTCGCGCGGCGCTGGCCAGCGACGGGCCACCGAAGTATGAGCGGGCTGCTGCCGGTTCGTCGGTGGATGCGGTCGAGCCGCGGATCAGGGAGTTGTTGAAGGCGTATCCGAGGATGCCGGCCACGGTGATCGGCGAGCGGATCGGGTGGACCCGTTCGATCCGCACTCTGTCGGCTCGGGTTGCTGAGCTGCGGCCGGCGTATCTGCCGCCGGACCCGGCCGGGCGCACGGCGTATGTCGCCGGCGAGATCGCGCAGTGCGATCTGTGGTTCCCGCCGGTCACGGTGCCGGTCGGGTTCGGGCAGACGCGTCGGCCGGCGCAGCTGCCGGTGTTGACGATGATCACCGGCTACTCGCGGTGGCTGTCGGCGGTTTTGATTCCGACCCGGTCGTCGCCGGACCTGTTCGCGGGTTGGTGGCGACTGATCGAGAACCTTCAGGCGGTGCCGCGGGTTCTGGTCTGGGACGGCGAGGGCGCGATCGGCCGGTGGCGGGCGGGCAAGGTCGAGCTCACGCAGGAGTGTCACGCGTTCCGCGGAACGCTGGGTGCGAAGGTGCTGGTCTGCAAACCGGCCGACCCCGAAGCGAAGGGTCTGATCGAACGCTGTCACGACTACTTGGAGCGGTCGTTCCTGCCCGGCCGGACGTTCATCTCGCCGGTGGACTTCAACGCCCAGATGCAGCAGTGGATCGCGCTGGTGAACACCCGGCAACGCAGGGCGTTGGGTTGCGCGCCGACCGACCGGATCACCGCGGATCGGCAGGCGATGCTGTCGTTGCCGCCGGTCGCGCCAGCGACCGGGTGGCGGTCCTCGGCCCGGCTCGCACGCGACCATTACCTGCGTCTGGACAGCAACGACTACTCGGTGCACCCCTCGGTCATCGGCCGCAGGATCGAGATCGTCGCCGACCTGGCGCGGGTGCGGGTGCTCTGTGACGGCAAGACCGTTGCCGATCACGAGCGGGTTTGGGCGTGGCACCAGACGATCTCCGATCCCGAGCACGTCGTCGCCGCGAAGATGCTGCGTCGCGAACGGGTCGGCATCCTGCGCCCGGTCAACGAGAACGAGGTCGAGCAACGCTGCCTGGCCGACTACGACGTCGCCTTGGGACTCGAGAGCGACGTCGATGGAGGGGTGGCGTGATGGCCGCGACCAGGGCAGGAGCACGGACCGCAGCGAAGAGTGACGGGACTAGAACCCGCGACACCACAGCCGAGGTCGCGTTCCTGACTCGAGCGTTGAAGGCACCGACGCTGCGCGAGTCAGTCGACCGCCTCGCCGAACGGGCCCGGGCCGAGTCCTGGTCGCACGAGGAGTTCCTCATCGCCTGCCTGCAACGCGAAGTCTCAGCTCGTGAATCACACGGCGGCGAAGGCCGTATCCGTGCCGCCCGCTTCCCGGCCCGCAAGAGCTTGGAGGAGTTCGACTTCGACCACGCCCGCGGACTCAAACGCGACCTGATCGCGCACCTCGGCACCCTGGACTTCGTCACCGCCAAAGACAACGTCGTGTTCCTCGGACCGCCCGGCACCGGCAAGACCCACCTAGCGATCGGGCTGGCGATCCGCGCCTGCCAAGCCGGCCACCGCGTGCTGTTCGCGACCGCTGCCGACTGGGTCGCGCTGCTCGCCGATGCCCACCACGCCGGCAAACTCCAGGTCGAGCTCGTCCGGCTCGGGCGTTACCCGCTGCTGGTGATCGACGAGGTCGGTTACATCCCCTTCGAACCCGAAGCCGCCAACCTCTTCTTCCAGCTCGTGTCATCGCGCTACGAACGCGCGTCGCTCATCGTCACCAGCAACAAACAGTTCGGCCGCTGGGGCGAAGTATTCGGAGATGACGTCGTCGCCGCAGCAATGATCGACCGCCTCGTCCACCACGCCGAAGTCATCGCCCTCAAAGATCTTTATGCCCCTGGCGCGGCGCTCGCGGGTCGATGAAACTTGGGGCTGCGTCGCCCGCTGACGTCGTGTTGCCTTGGTGCGGGTTGAGCCCGTCTCAAAGATTGACGCTGGAGCCTGT
>JAOPVG010000387.1 GCA_025966255.1 Jatrophihabitans sp. | reverse complement strand
TGTCGGTGTCGGTGTCGTGTTCGGCGGGGACGGCGGAGGCGTCGAGGTGGATGACGACGGCGGCGTGCTCGTCGCCGCGCAGGGTCGGCAGCTGACCAGTCCCGTCCACCGTGGCGGCGAGCGCGATCTCGGCGATCCGGGTCAGCGCCTGCGGGTAGGTCACGCCCTCGCGAGCGGCGATGGTTTCGATCGCGGACTGCACCAGGGCGCCGTTCTCCGGATCGAGGCGGGCATTGAGCCGCCACCGCGAATCACCGCCCCACCGGTGCGACAGGAACTCCGGATCCGGCTCCCCGACGTCGCCGCGGGCGTTGCGGTCGACCGTCCGCAACCCGCGCACCACCAGCTCGAGGTGACCCACGCTGCCGTGCTCGGCCACCGCGATCAACTCCTCGACCAGCGGGCCGTCACCGGCATCAGCGATCCGGCTGATCGCCCGCACCTGGGAGAACGACAGCCGCCCCGCCCCCATGGCCGCGGCCAGCACGTCATGCGCAGCCAACGCCCGGGCAACCCGCACATGTTCCATCGCCGTGCGCCGCGACAGCCCGCAGTAATGCGACAACCACCGCACCAGGGACTGTCCGACTAGCGGTGTTTCCCGGCCTGACGCGCTGAGCCTGACGGGGGGGTGGCGGGGGGGCCGTGGCATGGCCACGACACTGAACGATGCGGCGAAGAAGAAGGAAGCCGAGCCGCAGGCTGCGGTCGAGCCGGTGGTGGACGGCCCCGGTCGAGCAGGCTGATCGCCGACGACGAACTGCTCGCCCGCGTCGTCGTCCTCGATCGCCCTCGGCAACCCCAGATGCTCGCCTGTTCGCTACAACGCTCTTGATTCGTCTCCTCGCGGCGACGATTCTGGGCACCGGTGGGCGCCTAGCGAGAAGGCGGTGACACTGCCACCTGAGGCGGAGGCACGGATGACTACCGGAACGCCCGACCGGTATGCCGAGGAGCAGGCCGCGCTGCGGCGCGTGGCGGCGCTGGTCGCGGGCGGGGCGCCCCCGGAGGCGGTGTTCGCCGCGGTCACCGCTGAGGTCGGGCGGGTCCTCGCCGCCGACCTCACGGTTATGGACCGGTACAACCCGGAGGGCGGGGTCACGGTCGTCGGCGCGTGGGCGGGGCCGGGCGCTCCGATGTCCGTCCCGGTCGGCATCCGGTTGGAGACCGGCGGGCGGGACCTGCACACGCTGGTGTTCGAGACTCGCGGACCAGCGCGGATCGACGACTACGCGGACGCCACGGGGCCGGCCGCGGAGATCGCGCGAGAGCTGGGCATCCGCTCGGCCGTCGGCACCCCTATCAACGTCGAGGGTCGGCTCTGGGGCTTCATGAGCGCGGTGTCCGCCCGCGAGGAGCCGCTGCCGGCGGATACCGAGGCGCGGCTGGCCGGGTTCACCGAGTTGGTTGCGACCGCAATCGCGAACGCGCAGGCCCGCCTGGAGCTGCGCACCTTCGCCGAGGAGCAGGCCGCGCTGCGGCGGGTGGCGACGCTCGTGGCCCGCGCGGCCCCACCGAAGGAGGTGTTCGCCGCGGTCACCGCCGAGGTCGGGCTGGTGCTGGACGTCGACTTCTCGGTCATGGGTCGCTACGACGCGGACGGCGCGGCCACGATCCTCGGCATCTGGACCCGCACGGGCGAGCCCGTACCCGTCCCCGTCGACCGGGTGGAGCTCGGCGGCGGAAACGTGACCACGCGGGTGTTCGAGACGGGCGAGGCGGCGCGGATCGACAACTACGTCGGTGCCTTCGGCGCGGCCGCCAACGTGGGCCACGGATGGGGCATCCGCTCGATGGTCGGCGTGCCGATCAGCGTCGACGACCGCATATGGGGCTTCGTGATCGCCGCGTCCTCCCACGAGGAGCCCCTACCGCACGGCACCGAGGCCCGGCTGGCCGGGTTCACCGAGCTGGTCGCCACCGCGCTCGCCAACTCGCAGGCCCGGGTGGAGCTGCGTGGGTTCGCCGAGGAGCAGGCCGCGTTGCGGCGGGTAGCGACCCTGGTCGCCCAGGGGGCGCCGTCGGAGGCGGTGTTCGCCGCGGTCGCCGCGGAGACCGGGCGGGTGCTCTCGGCCGACTTCATCGGCATCAACCGCTACGACGCGGGCGGCACGATCACGGTCGTCGGCCTGTGGTCGAGCACCGGCGCCCCCGCTCCGGTGTCGGTCGGCGACCGGTTGAACCTCGGCGGCCGGAACGTGACCATGATGGTGTTCCAGACCAGCCGGACGGCGCGGATCGACGATTATGGCGAGGTCTCGGGCACGGTCGCCGATGTCGCCCGCAGCTGGGGGTTCCGCTCGTCGGTCGGCGTGCCGATCAGCGTCGAGGGCCGACTCTGGGGTGTCATGAGCGCGGGATCCACGCGCGAGAGATCGCTGCCTGCCGATGCCGAGGCCCGGCTGGCCGGGTTCACTGAGCTGGTCGCCACCGCGATCGCCAATACCGAGGCCCAGGCCGCCCTCACCGCCTCCCGCGCCCGCATCGTCGCCGCCGCCGACACCACCCGCCGCCGCATCGAACGCGATCTGCACGACGGCGCGCAACAACGACTGGTCTCCCTCACCCTGCAACTGCGCGAGGTCCAAGCCTCGATGCCACCCGAAGCCGACGAGCAGACCGGCGAGCTGGACGACCTCGCCACCGGCCTCACCGGCGTTCTCGACGAACTTCGCGAGATCGCCCGCGGCCTGCACCCCGCCGCCCTCGCCGAAGGCGGCCTACGCCCCGCCCTCAAGACCCTGAGCCGCCGCTGCCCCGTCCCGGTCCGCCTCCACGTGGGCATCCCCGGACGCCTCCCCGAACCGATCGAGATCGCCGCCTACTACGTCATCGCCGAAGCACTCACCAACACCGCCAAGCACGCCTCTGCCACCGTCATCGACGTGCAGGTCGACGCGGACGCCACCGAACTACGCGTCCGCGTGCGCGACGACGGCCACGGGGGCGCCGACCCCGCCCGCGGCTCCGGACTGATCGGACTCACCGACCGAGTCGAAGCCCTCGGCGGACGCATCGCCCTGCACAGCCCACCCGGCGCCGGCACCACCATGCACGTGGCCCTCCCGCTCACCGCCCCCGGAGGGCCGACGTCGTCCGTGGCCGGCACCGGCGCTGACCCGTCAGCCGGACACGAGCCGCCCGCCCTCGCCCGCGAAGGCTGACCTGAGGACTCGGCCGCTCATTCGAGTGGCTGGTGGGCAATCGCGGCGGCGGGTTACCGCCCAGCGAGCATGACGAGCACGCCGAGCAGGCCAGACGCTTTCAACTCGCCCCGTTCGTGACGGAACCTGCCGTCGGCTGGCCAGCGCGGGCGGGCGACGCCGGCGGGCAGGTGCGCGGGAACCGCACCTCGACGCGAAGTCCACCATGCGTCTGCGCCCGGGTGTCGACGCGAGCGTTGTGCGCGTCCGCGACTGCCTGCACGATCGACAACCCCAACCCGAGTCCGTGCCCGAGTCCTTGTCCGGTTCGGTCCGCATCCATCCGGCGGAATGGCTGGAACAGGCCGTCCAGGGCGTCCGCCGGAATCACCGGGCCGGTGTTGGCCACGGACAGAACGGCGTCGTCGGCGGCGCCGGTCGTCCGGACAACGACGCACCCGCCCACGATGTTGTGGCGCAGGGCGTTGTCTACGAGGTTGGTGACCAACCGCTCGACGAGCCGCGGATCCCCCGAGCCCGGGGCGGGTTCGACGTCCACGTAGACGGCTATGTCGCGATACTGCGCCTCGGCGCGTCGGGAGGCCACCACCCGCTCGGCGAGGGTGGCCAGGTCGAACGGCTCGTTCCGGTCGACACCCGCTTGGCCGCGGGCGAGCGTGAGCAGCGCCTCGATGAGCTGCTCCTGTTGAGCGCCGGCCGCGAGCACCCGTTCGTGGGCGGCCTGCAACGACTCGATGCTCGCGTCGGGATCGGCGAGGGCGACCTGCCCCACCGTGCGCTGGCGGGCGAGCGGCGTCCGTAGCTCGTGCGAGGCGTTGGCGACGAACCGGCGCTGCGCCGCGAACGACGCCTCCAGCCGGCCGACCAGAGCGTCGAAGGTGTCTCCGAGCTCCTTGAGCTCGTCGTCGGGGCCGGTGAGCGCGAGCCGCTCGTGCAGATTGGTGGCCGAGATCTGCTGCACTGCCGTCGTGATGGCGCGCAGCTTGCGCAGCGCGCGTCCGGCAACCATCCACCCAGTTCCTCAGCGAGGCCATGCTGCTGGCCCTCCTCGGCGGCGCAGTCGGCGTCGGCCTCGGAGCGGCCGCCACCGCCGTCTACGCCACCACCAAACACTGGGCCGTCGTAGTCCCCGCCCTCGCCTGGACCGGCGGCCTGGCAT
>JAOPVG010000385.1 GCA_025966255.1 Jatrophihabitans sp. | reverse complement strand
GCCGCGATCATCCGCGGCATGACCCCGCTCGAGCGCGAGGACCCGAAGGTCATCAACGGCTCACGGCGGCTGCGCATCGCCAACGGCTCGGGCGTGGCGGTCAGCGATGTCAACCAGCTCGTCGACCGCTTCTTCGAGGCCCGCAAGATGATGGGCCAGCTCGGCAACATGGGCATGCCCGGCATGCGCCGCAACAGCAACCGCAAGACGAAGGGCAAGAAGGGGAAGAAGGGGAAGGGCGGTCGCGGTCCCACGCAGCCGCGCCTGCCCGCCGGCTTCCCTGGTGGGATGCCCGGAGGAATGCCGGGCGGGAAGCCCGGCGGCTTCGGCGGCGGAGCCGGTGGTGCTGGCGGTCTTCCACCCAGCCTGCCGCCCGGCATGGAGATGCCGGACCTGTCCAAGTTGAAGTTGCCCAAGCAGTAACGCCGTGCACGAGGTGTGGTTGGAACTGGTCAGCGGCACGCGGGTGATGGTGGGTACGGAGCTGCCTGACGTTCCGGCCGCCAACGCCGTCGCCCGGCATTGGCGCGAACTCGCCGAGACCCAGCCCGAGGTCCTGCACGAGACGGCCCCGGGCAGCGGCTGCATCGTGCGCGGCTCGGCGATCGTCGCCATCAAGGCTCAGGAGCAACCCCAGCCGACCAAGGCCGAGATGCTGTTCAAGGTCGCGCGACCCGGCGTCTGGCTCTAGCCCGCCGGCCGGTTCGCGTCCCGCTGTATCCGTGCGCTCTGCGCGTTGGTGATCTGCCGGACGACGTAGAACGCGGGCACAATCGCGAGGATGCGTATCACGACGGACACGATGTTCAGGGTGGCGTCGCCGGTGAAGTCGTCGATCGTCTGTGCGTCACCGCGGCCGCGCTGGACGAGCGCCCCTACGAGCAGCGCGAGAAAGCCGAGCCACCAGATCACAACCAGCGGCCGGGTCGCCCGCCCGCGGTTCACGTCCGCCTCGGTGTCGTCGAGGATGTCCTTCGCCATCATGTACGGGAACCAGAAGTTGACGATCGGGCAGAACCATCCGCCGATCGCCCAGCCCGCGCGGCGGCGCTGGTAATCCGACGGCCAGGCGTCGGTGTTGGTCCGCGCGCGGTAAAACCAGGTGATCCACACAACTCCTGTCGCGATGTAGAGCACGAGGACCAACCCGTTGAGTGCGTTGACCGTGTTGTCGGCGCGCGCGGCTTCGGCGAGGGTCACCGAGCGCGGATCGGACTTGATCCGCTGGATGAGGTTGCGCTCGTGCAATACCGGGAACAGCAGCGCGATCGCGGCGAGAAGTTGGATCGCGAGCAGGATCTGGGTCGCGATCGCCAGACCGCGCAGCGATTTCGTCGGAAGTCCCGGGTGGGGATAGCCGTCATATCCAGATGGCGGATAGGCGCGGTAACCCGGCTGTGGGTAGGTGGGTGGCGCGACTGCGGGCCGGCCCGAGTTCGGATCGCCGCCGCTCAATTCGGTCATCCCGCTTGCCCTCCCCAGTGCGCCGAGACCCTTCGAAGTGCGCTGACCGTAGCCCGTCCCGGCACCGGGCGCCAGCCGAAACGATCAAGGTGTCGCGGCCTGGGCAGCACGGCACGGAGCTCGGTGCAGGAGCCGCGAGCGGAGCTCGCTCAACCGTCCTCGGGGTTGCGCAGCGACGCGGCAACGTTGGCCGGGACGAGGTCGAAGCGGGCGAAGCGCCGGGTGAAGCGGCCGGTGCCGGCGCTCAGCGAGCGCAACGTGGTCGGGTAGCGAACGAGCTCGGCGTCGGGGATCTCGGCATGCACGATCGTGCGCTCCATGCCCAGCAACGCGGCGGTGTCCGGTTCGGTGCCCGTGACGCGTCCGCGCCGGCTCGACAAGTCGGAGAGCACCGTTCCGACGTGCGTGTCGGGCACCGTGATGTCGACGGCCGCCAGCGGCTCGAGCAGCGCCAGCCCACCCTGCGCGGCCGCGTCCTTCACGGCCAGTGCGCCCGCTGTCTGGAACGCCGAGTCGGACGAATCGACGCTGTGCGCCTTGCCGTCGACGAGGGTCACAAGCACGTCGACGACGGGGATGTGCTCCTGAGTGAGGCCGTGGGCGAGTTGGGCGCGCACGCCTTTCTCAACCGAGCTGATGAACTGCGAGGGCACCGCCCCGCCGACCACTTTCTGCGCGAACTCGATGCCGGCCCCGCGCGGTAACGGCGTGACGATCACGTCGCACACGGCGTACTGCCCGTGCCCGCCCGACTGCTTGACCAGTCGACCGTGTCCGCGGGCCTCGGTCGTGAAGGTCTCCTGCACGCCGATGCGCAACGGCACGGTGTCGACATGGGCCCCGGTCGCGCGCAACCGATCGAGTACCACGTCGGCGTGCGCCTCGCCGAGACACCACAGGACGAGCTGACCGGTGTCGGCGTGCCGCTCGATGCGCAGCGTCGGGTCGCCGGCCGTGAGACGCCCGAGCGCCTTCGCGAGCGCATCCTCGTCGCCCCGCGTCGCCGCCTGCACCGCGATCGGCAACAGCGGTTCGGGCATCTCCCATGGAGCCATGAGCATCGGCGCGGACTTCGCCGAGATCGTGTCGCCGGTCTCCGCGACGCCCAGCCGGCCCACCGCGCAGATGTCGCCGGCGATGGCCCGCTCGATCGGTCGCAGCGTCGCCCCGAGCGGGGAGAAGATCTGCGCGACGCGCTCGTCGGCGTCGTGGTCGGGGTGGCCGCGGTCGGCGCCGCCGTGCCCGGACACGTGGATGGACGTCTCGGACGTCAACGTCCCGGAGAACAGGCGCAGCACGGACAGCCGACCGAGGTAAGGATCGACGGTGGTGCGTACGACCTCGGCCAGTAGCGGACCATCCGGATGGCATTCGACGGCCTTCGTCGTCCCTCCGTAGAGCGCGAGCGATTCGGGCGTGTCCAGTTCGACCGGCGACGGGAACCCACCGGAGAGGACCTCGAGCAACTCGGCCAGGCCGAGGCCAGTCTCGGCACACACCGGCAGCACCGGATAGAACGTGCCGCGGGCGACCGCGGTCTCGAGGTCGTCGATGAGCACCTCCAGCCCGATCTCCTCACCCGAGATGTAGCGCTCGAGCAGCGTCTCGTCCTCGCTGTTGTTGATGATCGCTTCGATGAGAGCGGCGCGCGGCTCGTGGATGCCGTTGTTGCGCACCGGTGATTCGGACGGTGGGAAGCCGGCGGTGTAGTCGTAACTGCATTCGGTGAGCAGGCCGACCAGCGTGGTTGCGTCAGCGGGCACGTACAGCGGCAGTACGGCCTGCCCGTCGTCGCCGCCGAACACCCGCTGGCAGGCGGCGACGGTGGCCGGGTAGTTGGCCCGCGGCGCGTCCAACTTGGTGATGACGACGGCGCGCGGCGTGCCGACGGCGGCGCATTCTTCCCACAGCGACACCGTGATCGGGTCGATGTCATCGGCGGCGGAGACGACGAACAGCGCGCCGTCGGCCGCGCGCAGCCCGGCCCGCAGCTCACCGGTGAAGTCGGGGTAACCGGGGGTGTCCAGCAGGTTGATCACGACGTTGTCCCACTGGATGGGGCACACCGACAGGGCAACCGAACGCTGTTGCGCCACCTCGACCGGGTCGTGGTCGCTGACCGTATTGCCGTCGGTGATCGTGCCGGCCCGCGGGATGGTGCCGGTGACCGCGAGCAGGGCCTCGACGAGCGTGGTCTTGCCCGCTCCGGAGTGGCCCACGAGGGCGATGTTGCGGATCTTCTCCGGTCTGTCTGCCGTGTCGAACAGAGCCGTGGCGGTCTTTACTGCGGCCCGTTTGTTCGACATACGTGCACCTCTCCAGTTCGCCGTCGAGTCACCCTCGGCCGTACGCACCGATTCCGGCATTCGACACCCAAGCGAGGCCACCCGACAAGCGCTCGGCGCAGATCGGTCCCGACTAGGCGGCTATCGTTGAGCCACTGCAAACCGCTCCAGACCGTCCTCGCCCTCTGAATGGACACTTCCTCAGCGTGCTGAACATCCACGCTCGTGCCGCGATCTCGCGTGCGCTCGTCCCGCTCGGCACCGGCCTGGCAAACGCCGGCATCACACCCGACGTCATCACGATCTTCGGCACCGTTGGCGCGGTCGCGGGGTCGGTCGTATTTCTGGCGCAGGGTTGGTGGTTCACCGGCACGATGGTCATCACGTTCTTCGTGCTCCTGGACCTGGTCGACGGCGCCGTGGCGCGCGCGGGTGGGGGCGGGTCGACGTTCGGCGCTGTGCTCGACTCGTCCTGCGACCGGATCGCCGACGCCGCGATCTTCGGTGCGGTCGGGTGGTACTGGGCACTGCACGGCCAGCGCTGGATGCTGCTCGCCGCGCTGTTGTGCCTCGTTCTCGGATCGCTCACGTCCTACATCCGCGCTCGGGCCGAGGCGGCCGGGCTGACGGCCACGGTCGGCATCGCCGAGCGCGCCGAGCGGCTCATCATCGTGCTGGTCGGGACGGGCCTCACCGGACTACACGTGCCGTACGTTCTGGCGATCGCTCTGTGGTTGCTCGTCGCGGCGTCGACGATCACCGTCTTCCAGCGCTTCGCGACGGTGTGGACCCAGTCCCGCGCAATCCAGACGGCGGACGCGTGATGCTCGAGGGGATGCGCGAGCGCGCGATCGGCGCGGGCTACTCGGCCGGCTGGAGCATGGTGAAGGCGATGCCGCGCGGCATGTCCGAACGCACCTTCCGGGCCGTCGCTGACGCCGCAACCGTGCGCAACGGCGGCGGGGTGCGTCAGCTGCGCAAGAACCTGCGCCGCGTCGTGGGGCCGACGATGTCCGAGCTGCGGATGGACACGCTGGTCGGGGAGGCGCTGCGTTCCTACTCGCGCTACTGGTTGGAGACGTTCCGGCTGGAGAACATGGACCACGCCGATGTCGCCGAACGCACCCGGGTCCGAGACACGGAGGTCGCCTACATCGACACGGCCCTCGAGCGCGGCCGGGGTGTGGTCTTCGCGCTGCCGCACTCCGGCAACTGGGATGCCGCCGGCATCTGGCTGGTCGAACGGTACGGACCGTTCACGACCGTCGCCGAGCGGCTCAAGCCCGAGTCGCTGTTCGATCGATTCGTCGCCTACCGCGAGAGTCTCGGGATGGAGGTCATCGCGCTCACCGGCGGTCAGCAGCCACCCACTGAAGTGTTGTCGCAGCGGCTGCGCGCCAATGGCCGGATCTGCCTGCTCGCCGACCGCGACCTGTCCCGCAACGGCATCGAGGTGAGCTTCTTCGGCGAGCCGACCCGCATGCCCGCCGGCCCGGCGCTGCTCGCGGCGACAACCGGCGCGACCCTGATCGCCGCCCATCCGCG
>JAOPVG010000378.1 GCA_025966255.1 Jatrophihabitans sp. | reverse complement strand
AAGACGTACTGGTCCAGGTCGAAGGTCGTGAGGATGAGGACCTTGCTCTGCGGTCCGGCGGCAACGATCGCCTCCGTGGCCTGGATGCCGTCCATGACCGGCATCCGGACATCCATCAGCACGACGTCGGGCTGCAACGCGGCGGCCATGCTCACTCCCCCGGCACCATCGGCGGCTTCGCCCACCACCTCGATGTCGGGTTCCGCTTCCAGGATCAGCCGGAACCCCATCCGGAGCAGGGATTGGTCATCGACCAGCAGTACCCGGATCACGAGAGATCCGCTTCGTCGAGTCGTAGCCGGGCCGAGACCCGCCAGCCGCTCGACCGGCCCGGCCCGGCGGTGATGGCGCCGCCGTACGCGTGCACGCGTTCCTGCATGCCGGTCAGGCCGCCCCCGACGCCGACCGGGTCCGGCGCCGATACACCGGCGCCGTCGTCGACGACGTCCACCTGGAGTTCGCCGGGTGAGTAGCGCAGCCGCACCGAGGCATGGGCCTGGGCGCCGCCGTGTTTGAGGGTGTTCGTCAACGCCTCTTGAACCAACCGGTACACCGTGAGCTGCACCCCGGCCGGAACCTCCGGGACTGCTCCCTGCACCTCGAGGCTGGTCGGCAGGCCGGCGGCGCGTACCCGCTCGAGCAGAACATCGAGCTCAGCCAGATCAGGTACGGGCTGTAACGAGTCGTGCTCGTCGTCTCGTGAGCTGTCTCGTAATACGCCGAGCAGGCGACGCGTGTCTGACAGCGCGCGTCGCCCGGTGGCCGAGACCGTCCGCATCGCCTCGATCCCTCGCTCCGGTGAGGTTGCGGTTGCCGCGATGGCGCCGTCGCTGAGGGCCACTATCACGGTCAGGTGGTGAGCGAGGACGTCATGCATCTCGCGCGTGATCCGAGCGCGTTCGGCCGCGGCGGCCAAGGCCCCCTGCTGGTCACGTTCGCGTTCGAGCCGGGCCGCCCGGTCCTGTAGCTCGGCGAGGTAGGCGCGCCGTGTGGCGGCGTACAGCCCCACGGCGAGGGCCGCCCCGACCAAGCCGGACAGGAAGATCGCGTCGTACCAGAAGTCGCGACCGCTAACCCGGATTGCCTCAAGGATCACGACCAGTTCGAGGACGCTCGCTGCCAGGAGAGCCTGTTTGCGCGGCTGCATCGATGCCACCGTGTAGAGCGCGATCATCAAGGCCAACCCCGGGATCACCCGCTCGTTCCACAACGCGCTCACGACCGAGGCACCCAGCAGCCAGGCAAACACCGGAATCGGGTAGATCCGACGAACGACCAGTGGCGCCACCAGCAGCACGATCACGGGGATCGCGACCGCCGGCGGACGGGCGTTGTCGTGGAACAGAATTGGTATCGCCGATGCCGCGGCCACCACCGCGACCAGCGCGTCGACGGCCCAGCGAGCCGATGACCGATCAGCTGGTCGTTCCACGGGCGTACGCAACCTCATACCCGGATTGTCCCTCGACAGGCGAGGTATTCATCGACCGATCGACCAGACATCGCGCACCGAGGTATGCCGCAAGGCATAGGCGCGGCCCGTTTTCGCCCCGCCGGCAGGGCGGTTCCGCTGAACCTCTCCGGGGCATTCAGACGCCGACCGGGCCGAGCGAAATCACGGTGTCGGCCATCCGCCGGTACCGGGCGACGGGCGTCATCCCCATGAAATGCAGCGCATGCGGATCGGCGACGGAGGGGCGGTCGCGATAGGAGTCGGCGTTGCCGTTGTAGAGCTCGTCGGCAACGCGGTGTTCGAGGTAGGGCTGGTTCCAGCCGGATGGCAGCCAACTGGTGTGAGCCAGGAACTGGTTGCCGGTTCCGGGGCGTGCCCAGCGGTACTGCTCGTCGCCGCGATCCCAGTTCAACGCGGCGAGCACCGCACCCTGATCCGCCCACGGGCCCGGCTGTGGACCGGCGGCTTCGACCGCGTCCAGGAAGGCAACCGCCTCAGGACACGACCGCATCACCCAGACGCCGGTGTTCGGATTGATCCGGTGCTCACTCGGGACCTGCTCGAGAGCCAACGCCTGGAAGTGCTCCGGATGCAGGTGTGTCGCGATGTCCTCATCCGTGCGCAGCACCAGCACGTCGGCGTCGATCCACACCGCGAGCGAGTAGGTCATGAGCGCCTCGCGCAGCAGCCGCACCTTCACCCACTTCGCGCGTTGGGCACCGGCGTCCGCGCACGCGCCGTCAACGGTCAGATCCACACCCGCAACGTGATACCCCCACCGCTGGGCGTACGCCCGGAAGGACGGCAGCGCGAGATCGTGCATGACGTCGCGCATCTTCGGCCCAGCAGCGCTGAGCAGAACACGGCGGCCCTTCGACTCGGCGAGCATCCCGTCACGATGCTCCGCGGTGTCAAGTCACGGGTGTGATTCGGTACACCGGAGCCATCTCGACAGCTGCTGTTCACCCGCCCGACGCCAATGGTCGAACCAGCCAGAGCCCTACGCGGCCGCGCGGATCGCGAACCTCGCGTACCCGCCTACTTCACGGGCGCCGGCGCCGGACGGCCTTGTGCAGCCAGCGCACCCAACCGTTCGAGGTCGGCCCGCAGCGCTGGTCGACGGTCCCGATGAGCTGGAGTCGTCAGCCAGATGAGCCGGTCGTACCAGATCGGCAGGCGCAGGATGCGGAACGACTGCGTGATCTTCGTGCCCTCGTCCGTGGGCTCGAGGACGAAGCGCCACTCCGTCGAGTCCTTGGCCAACGGACCCGCGGTTTCGTAGCCGAACACGCGTCCCGGATCGGACACCGTGATCGTGCAGGGCCGCGTCCAGCCGTAGCGGCCGACCTTGCTCGAGCCGACGAACCGGACGCCGGCCGCGCTGTGCGTGGCGCCGTCGAGCCAGGCGGCGGTGTGACACTCGTGGCTCCATTCACCGGTGCGGGTCACGTCCGCGAGCACCGACCACACCTGGTCCGGAGTCGCCGGCACCGTAACCGTCGAGCTGGCGGACACCC
>JAOPVG010000377.1 GCA_025966255.1 Jatrophihabitans sp. | reverse complement strand
TCTGCACCCGCCAATGGCGGTCGGCGTTCATCGCTGCGGGCACATTTCTGGGCACGCTCGCCATCGGCTACGTGGTGCTGCCCCACGACTCGACCCGGTTCTGGCTCCACCGCGTGCTGAACAGTTCGACCACCGGAGACACCGCGCGCAGAGGCAACCAATCCCTGTTTGCCACGCTCGAGCGGGCGATGCCGGGCACGACGCTTCGCAACGCGGTTTGGGTCGCCCTCGCCTGCCTCACACTGGCGGTCGGATTGTGGACTGCGGCCCGGGTCGAGTCGCACGGAAAACGCCTCCTTGCACTCGCGGTACTGGGAACGACGAGTTGCCTGATCTCACCGGTGTCCTGGACCCATCACTGGGTGTGGTTCATCCCGACCGCGATCGTGCTCCTGGGCGGTCTCCGGACGGGTGGTCGGGCGTCGTACGCATTCACTGCGGTCTATCTGACGCTCTTCGTCATCGGCTGCAACAAACCTCCGCTCGCGACAACGTTCAGATGGCAACTCGGACGCGCCGTATTCGGCAACGGCTACGTGATCGCCGGTGTCGCGTTTCTCGCCTGGGTCGCGATCGACGCCGCCCGCCGATCACGCCACAACGTCGAATCAGAACGCCGCCCGACAACTACGCATACCGAGCACCTGACCGGCAGCTAGCGCCGACGATTCAGTCGACGTCAGAGCGGCAGGTCCTCCAGCATCTCCGTGACGAGCGCCGCGATCGGCGAGCGCTCCGATCGCGTCAGCGTGACGTGGGCGAACAGCGGATGCCCCTGCAGCGCCTCGATCACGGCGGCAATGCCGTCGTGGCGGCCGACCCGAAGGTTGTCGCGCTGGGCAACGTCGTGGGTGAGCACCACTCGGGAGCCGGCACCGATCCGCGAGAGCACGGTGAGCAGCACGTTGCGCTCCAACGACTGCGCCTCGTCGACGATCACGAACGAGTCGTGCAGCGAGCGCCCGCGGATATGCGTGAGGGGCAGCACCTCGAGCATGCCGCGATCGATCACCTCGTCCATCACGTCACCGGAGACGAGCGCACCGAGCGTGTCGAACACCGCCTGGGCCCACGGCGCCATCTTCTCGTTCTCGCTGCCGGGCAGGTAGCCGAGCTCCTGGCCGCCCACGGCGTACAGCGGACGGAACACAACCACCCGCTTGTGCGCGCGCCGCTCGAGCACCGAATCGAGCCCGGCGCACAGCGCGAGGGCGGATTTGCCGGTGCCCGCGCGTCCGCCCAGCGACACGATGCCGACCTCGGGGTCGAGCAGCAGGTCGAGCGCCACCCGCTGCTCGGCCGAACGGCCCCGCAGCCCGAATGCCTCCCGGTCCCCGCGGACCAGACGCACGTGCTTGTCCGGCGTGATCCGCGCCAGCGCCGAGCCCTTGACCGAGTGCAGCACGAGACCGGTGTGGCAGGGCTGGTCGGCAACCCCGGCGAAGTCGGGGTGGTCGGCGATCTCGATTGAGCCGCCCTCGTAGAGCGTGTCGACGCACTGGGCCGAGACGTCGAGCTCGGCCATGCCCGTCCAGCCCGAGGAATCCGCCACTGGATGGATGCGGTACTCGTCGGAGTGCAGGCCGACCGACGCGGCCTTGACGCGCAGCGGCATGTCCTTGGTGACCAGCGTGACCTCGCGGCCCTCGGCCGCCAGGTTCAGCGCCACGGCCAGGATCCGGGAGTCGTTGCTGTCGACCCGGAAACCGGCGGGCAGCAGCGACAGGTCGGAGTGGTTCAGCTCGACGTGCAGGCTGCCGCCGTCGTCCCCGATCGGCACCGGCGCGTCGAGCCGACCGTGCTTGATCCGCAGCTCGTCGAGCGCCCGCAGAGTCTGCCGCGCGAACCAGCCGAGTTCCGGGTGGTGCCGCTTACCCTCCAGCTCACTGATCACGACCAGCGGCAGCACGACCTCGTGCTCGGCGAACCGTCCCAGCGCCCCCGGGTCGGAGAGCAGGACGGAGGTGTCGAGCACGAAGGTGCGCAGGCCGGTCGGGCTCGCCGGGGTTGCGGGGGCAGCGGTCACGTGACGCTCCAAACGGGGATCCGGCGCTCGGGCGCGAACACGCCCGCAGCGCTGCTGGCGACGGTTCGTCCCGGGCGGGCAGCCGCGGGACCGAACCGGTCCCCTCGGCACAACAGCTGCTTCTCGCCACCGTTTCGGGACCTCCCGAGCGGCCTGGGTTGGCCCTGGAATCCGGCCGGCCGCCGACTCGGACGCTACGTCCGCGACGACGGTCGAAACGGAAGGCGCGCCAAGGGGAGCGTTACGTCGGGGTAAACAATCGACGTTGGCCGGGGCCTGCGGCGCCGCCCGTCGGGCTGTCGGCGCTCGGCCCGGCTCAGCCGGTCTCGGTCGGGCGCTGCGGATCGGCGCCCCACTGCGACCACGAGCCGGCGTAGAGCGCGGTGCTCGTCAGACCAGCAAGTTCCATGGCGAGCAGGTCGTGGCAGGCCGTCACTCCGGAGCCGCAGTAGGCGATGGCCGGACGTCCGTCGGCCGCGGCGAAGCGCTCTCGGAGCGCCTCGGAATCCCGGAATCGGCCGTCGGCGGCGAGGTTGCCGCCCCACGGGGCGCTGACCGCGCCCGGGATGTGGCCCGGTCGCGGATCGATGCCCTCTTTGCCGTGGACGTAGCGCTCGGCCGTTCGCGCGTCGAAGACCGCGGTGTCGGTGACCGCGGCCACCTGCGCCGCCGAGACGAACCGCTCGACCGGCCAGTCGCGCGGCTCCCGCTCCACCGCGTCGACCTCGACCGCGTCGGCGACGAGCGGCCCCGGCCAGGCGGCGAGGCCACCGTCGAGCACCGCTACCGGATCGTCCAGGACGTGCAGCAGCCACCACAGTCGCGCGGCGATCGAACCGCCCGCGTCGTCGTAGGCGACCACGCGCTGGCCCGACGCTATGCCGACGCGGCCGAGCGCGGCGGCGAAGTGTTCGGGTGTCGGCAGCGGATGCCGACCCTCGGCGGTGCTGGCCGGCGCCGAGAGATCGGTGTCGATGTCGAGCCACACGGCGCCGGGGACATGTCCGCGCTCGTAGGCCGCGCGACCCGAACGGCCGTCGAGGTACCAGCGCACGTCCACCACGTGGACGTCGTCGAGGTGAGCCGCGAGCCAGGTGCCGGAGACGAGTGGCCCGAACTCCGCGCTCATCCGCCGAAGCGGCGCTGTCGAGTGCCGTAGTCCCGCAGCGCGCGTAGGAAGTCGATCTTGCGGAAGTCGGGCCAAAGGGCGTCGCAGAAGTAGAACTCCGAATGCACCGACTGCCACAGCAGAAAGCCACCCAGGCGCTGCTCGCCCGACGTGCGGATCACGAGGTCGGGATCGGGCTGGCCCTTGGTGTACAGGTGCTCGGCGATGTGGTCGACGTCGATGACCTCGGCCAATTCCTCCAGCGTGCCGCCGGACGCCGCGTGCTCCTGCATCAAGGAGCGGACGGCGTCGGCGATCTCGCGCCGCCCGCCGTAGCCGACCGCGATGTTGACGGTGAGGCCGTCCCGCGTGGCCGTGATCTCCTCCGCCGCCTTCAGGGCCTCCGCGGTCGCCTGGGGCAGCAGGTCGAGGGCGCCGACCGCCCGCACCCGCCACGGGTTGCCGTCGGCGGAGAGTTCTTCCGCGACGCCGGCGATGATGCGCAACAGGGGTTCCAGCTCCTCGCTGGGGCGGCGCAGGTTGTCCGTGGACAGCAGCCAGATGGTCACGTGGGCCACGCCGGCCTCACCGCACCACTCGAGCAGGTTCGCGATGTGCCGAGCACCGACGAGATGCCCGTGGCTGACGTCGTCGAAACCGGCTGCCCGCGCCCACCGCCGGTTACCGTCGATCATGATCGCGACGTGCTGCGGGACGGGTAGCCCCACCAGATGTGTGCGGAGCCGCCGTTCGTAGACGGCGTAGACCGCATCGCGCACGCTCACGTCAACAAACTAGTCCCGTCCGCCGGCGGTGAACGCTCTTGCCCTTTCCCCTCCTCGGCCCGGCCGGCTGGGGCCGCGGGCCGACGGGGCCCGCCAGACTGAGCTGAGGAAGCAGCTGTGGATTCCGTTTTGCGGCCCGGTGCCACGCGAACCTACGGCGGCGTAACCTCGCCTGGGTGACGACGACCGACTCCTCGCCCCAGGGGCCTGGCGCCGCGCTCGCCACCGCTGTCGCGGAGCTGAAGCCGCGCCTGCGCGGCTGGTTGCACGCCTACGCCGCGGCGGTCTCCATCGTCAGCGGCGCGATCTTGACCGCGGTCGCGTTCGCGCTGCGCGGTGGTGTCGCTGGACTCACCACCGCGATCTACAGCGCCACCGTCACGCTGCTGTTCGGCACGTCGGCCCTCTATCACCGGCGCACGTGGAGCCCGCGGGCCCACGTGCTCATGAAGCGGCTCGACCACTCCATGATCTTCGTGTTCATCGCCGGCACCTACACGCCGATCGCGGTGCTGACGCTGCCGACCGGCGCCATGATCGGCGTCCTGGTCGCGGTCTGGTCGGGCGCACTGGTCGGCGTCGGCCTGCAGACGCTGTGGCCCGCTCACCCGCGCTGGATCTCCGCCCCGTGCTACATCGCGCTCGGCTGGGTTGCGGTCTTCGTCTTCCCCGACCTGCTGCACAACGCGGGCGTGGCCGCGTTCGTGCTCATCGCCGCCGGCGGGATCATCTACACGATCGGTGGCGTCGTCTACGCGCTCAAGCGACCGAACCCCTACCCGGGGGTCTTCGGCTTCCACGAGGTGTTCCATCTCTGCACGCTCGTCGCGGCGATCTGCCACTACATCGCGATCTGGTTCGCGGTCTTCTCCAGCTAGTTCCCCGTCGTATCAGCGCCCATGGCTATGACGTTGCCGCGCCTTCGTGGGCGTGTAATGTTGTAATCACAGAAGCAACGTAAGGAGACAATCATGCATGGAGGACACGCTAGAGGCGGTCGCGGTGGACGCGGCTTCGGCCGGCCCGGCGGCTGGCAGCAGGCCGACCTGCCGCCGGCCGACGACGCCCCCGCCTGGCTGATCGGGCGCCTGCCCGACGACTGGTTCACCGGCGAGCCCACCGTCGCCGTCGACCGCGAGGAGATCGTCGTGACCGGCGAACTTCCCGCGCCGGAGGGCGCGACGGGCGAGAGCAGCGAGGCCGCCGCGCAAGGCCGGATCGGGCGCTTCCGCGAAGAGACGCGGGACGCCCGAATGAAGATCGCCGACGAGGCCGAGGCCCGCTACGGCCGCAAGGTGGCCTGGGGTGCGAGCATCGGCGACACCCGTGTGCTGTTCACCCATCTCGCCGTGCCGGTCATGACCCGGCTGCGGCAGGACGAGCGGCGCGTGCTGGACACGCTCGTCGACGCCGGCGTGGCCCGGTCTCGCTCCGACGCGCTGGCCTGGTGCGTCAAGCTGGTCGGCGAGCACACCGACGACTGGCTCACCAGCCTGCGCGAAGCGATGTCCGGCGTGGACAAGCTGCGCACCGAGGGCCCCAACCTCTGAGCTGACCCGCCAGTTGTCCGCCCCCGCGAGTTGTCCTCCTGTCGTTGCGTTCGGACGTCACGACAGGCGGACAACTTGGGGCGGTCAGCGGCGCAGCGCGGCCTGGAGATCCTCGACGGACGTCACCGGCAGGTCGCACACCATGCCGCGGCACACATAGGCCGCCGCCTGGCCGCGGACGAGGGGGCGGTCGGCCAGTAAGGGCAGGCCCGGCGCATCCGGCTCGCCCGACACCACGACGGCGCCGGGTGGCCGGAGTCGCCACGCCGTCTCGGTCAACGGACCGCCATCCGGCTCGCCGACGATGGCCACCTGCACCGGCCCGTCCACAACACTCTCGGCGGCGGC
>JAOPVG010000370.1 GCA_025966255.1 Jatrophihabitans sp. | reverse complement strand
CTGCCACCAGCACCGGCCGTGCCGCTGGAGCCGATGTCGCCGTGGCTGCCACCGCCGGCGCCGGCCGAGTCACCGGGGTTCTTGCCGCCGCCCGAGCTGCCGATGATGGACGCCGTCCAGTACACGGTCGAACGGTCCTCATTGCTCCCCGGCCAGGACGTCCCGGTGGTCCATGCCGTGTCCTGCCCGAGCCAGCACCTGAACCCGCCCTACGGCGGGATCTGCCGGATCTGTGGCGCGCCCATCCCGCAGCAGGACGCGTTCTTGGCCCCGCGGCCGACGCTCGGCGTGCTCACCCTCTCGACCGGCGACACCGTGCCCCTCGACCGCGACGTCGTCCTGGGCCGCGCGCCGTTCCATGCGGACAAGAACGCGCAGTCCCGTCCGCACCTCGTGCGGCTGGCCAGCCCCGGCAACGACATCTCGCGCAGCCATGTACGGATCAGCCTCGAGGGATGGCACGTCCAGGTCACCGACCTCGGCTCGACCAACGGCACCGTCGTCACGCTGCCCGGCCAGGCCCCGGTGCGGCTGCGGGCGCACGACCCGTTCACGATCATCGCGGGAACGACGGTGAACATCGCCGACGAGGTCCACATCCGCTTCGAGGTCCCCTCATGAGAAGTCGCCGCCTGAGCGAAGCCCGGTGACCCGGCCGCCTCCGGATCTTCCTGGGTTGCGTTTCGAGCGCCTGCTCGGCTCAGGTGGATATTCCGACGTCTACCTCTACCGGCAGCAGCTGCCGAACCGGCACGTCGCGGTGAAGGTGCTGAAGGACTCAGGACTCGCCGAATCGCAGCGTGATCAGTTCACCGCCGAGGCGAACGCGATGGCCGGCCTGTCGGACCACCCCAACATCGTGCCGGTGTTCTCCGCCGCGGTGAGCCCCGACGGCCGCCCGTACATCGTGATGATGTACTACTCGCAGCCCAACCTCGCCGTGCGCGCGGCCAGCGAACGGCTCGGCGTCGCCGAAACGCTACGCATCGGCATCCAGATCGCGAGCGCCGTCGAGACCGCCCATCGGGCCGGCATCCTGCACCGCGATATCAAGCCGGCGAATCTGCTGATCAACCAGTACGGCGCGCCCGGCCTGGCCGACTTCGGCATCGCCGGTCAGATCGCCGCGATCGAGGACGACGAGGACACCGGGGTCTCGGTGCCGTGGTCGGCGCCCGAGGTGCTGTACGCCACCGGCCCCACCAGCGTGCGGTCGGACGTCTATTCGCTCGCCGCCACGCTGTGGCATCTGCTCGTCGGACGCTCGCCCTTCGAGGAGCGCAACGGGGACAACTCTCCGTTCGCGATCATGCGCCGCGTGCGCGACACGCCACCGCCGCACACGGGCCGCACGGACGTCCCCGACTCGCTGGATCGCCTGCTGCGTCAGGCGATGGCGAAGGATCCGAACCTCCGGGTCGCGACGGCGATCGACTTCGCGCGGGGGTTGCAGGCCGTCGAGCAGGAACTGCACCTGCCCCGCACCGACATCGTCGTGACCACCGATCGGGTCGAGGCGGAGATCGACGGACCCGCGCAGCCGTCCGGCCCGGGCGCGGCTCCGTCGACCGTCGCCCGACCGGCGGCCTTCGCGCCGCAAGGACCGCCTCCGCCGCGCGTACCTGTGGCCGCGGAGCCGCACCCGTACGACGCGCCGCCCACGCGAGCGCGGCCGTCGGCCTACACCCCGCAGCAGGTGAGCAGCCCGCTGCGCTATCCGGCCACCCACGCGGATGGTTCTGTGCGGGCCGGCGCCGAACCGCCACCGCCCGGCACCGGGCGCCGCAGTCTGGTCGTCGGCGGGGTGGGAGTGGTGATCGTCATCGCGGCGATCGTGGGCGGCGTGGTGGTCTTCTCGAACGCCTCGAATTCGCCGAACCGACCCGATTCGACGCTGACCAACTCGGCCGGAACCCAGAACGCCGGCAACCTCGGCCAAGATCTCCCGCCGGGCAAACCCACGGTCACCGGCGTGCGGTCCGCGCAGGGCGCCCTGACCTATCGCTGGACGTACTCCGCGCCGCTGCCCGGTGACACATTTCAGTGGCGCGAGGTCGGCGGCACCCGGCATGGTGTGGCCAAGCAGGCCGGCCTCGCGTTGCCGCGCTCCAGCTCGGGCGCGCACTGCCTGCAAGTCCGCGTCGTCCGCGCCGACGGCTCGAACGCCACCGCCACCTGGTCACCGAAGGGATGCGCCCCGTGAGCGACGACGTCAGCGATAGCACCCACTCCGCCGGCCCCTCCGACCTTTCCGGCCCCACGGAGGCCATCGCGCTGAGCGACGCGCGCGGCGAGCGCCCCGAACTCGTCGCCGTGTCGGTCGACTTCTGCGGCGAGATCTACCACGTCACGCCGGGCGAACCGTTGATCGTCGGACGGGAGGGTGGCCTGGCCATCGACGACAACCCGTACCTGCACCGGCGCTTCCTGCAGGTCAGCGACCACGACGGCCTGTGGTGGCTGGCGAACATCGGCACCGCGCTCACCGCGACCGTCGCCGACGAGCAGGGCACGATGCAGGCCTGGCTCGCGCCCGGCGCCCGACTGCCACTCGTGTTCGACCGGACGGTCGTGTGGTTCACCGCCGGGCCCACCACGTACGAGTTCGACATCATGCTGCAGCAGGCGCCCTTCGTGCAGGTCGCCGAGAAGGCCAACGAGGGCGGCTCGACCACCATCGGCCGGATGACCTTCACCCCCGACCAGCGCCTGCTCGTGCTGGCGATGTGCGAGCCCGTGCTGCGCCGGGGCCGGGGGGCGGGCACCATCCCCAGCTCGGCCGACGCCGCGGCCCGGCTCGGCTGGACGCTCACAAAGTTCAACCGCAAGTTGGACAACGTTTGCGACAAGCTCACCCGGTCCGGAATCCGGGGCCTGCACGGTGGGCCGGAGAAACTCGCCGTCAACCGCCGAGCGCGGCTCGTGGAGTACGCGCTCGCCGCCCGCCTCGTGGAGAAGAGCGACCTTAACCTGCTTGATGCCGGGCAAACCTCGGTCCAAAGGCCGCAGGCTGACGGGTTAAGGTAGGAACCCGTCCGATTCGGACGATCGCGGACACACGGGGGGAGGGGAGCGTCGATGGCGTTCGTGCGGCAACACCGGTCGGCGATTGCCGCATCCGTGGTCGCCGCCCTCGTCGCCACGGTCGCCACCGTGCTCGCGTTGTCCTCGCACGGCTACCAGACCCGCCACGTCAGCCTGAACGACGGCGGGATCTGGGTGACGAGCGACAAGGACGGGCTGTTCGGTCGGCTCAACAAGCCCGCCGGCTCGCTGGATCTGGCGCTGAACCCGTCCGGCGGCGCGCAGTCGTCCTACGCCCTGGACGTTCGTCAGCAGGGGGCCGCGGTCGCCGCCTGGGACAAGGGCACCGGTCGGCTGCTGCCCGTGAACGTCACCGACGGCCAGGTCCTGACCGACCAGCAGATCCCGGTCTCCGAGAGTGAGCAGGTCGAGGTGAACGGCGGCACGCTCGCCGTGCTCGACCCCGCCACCAACCGCGTCTGGGCCACGCACCTCGACCCCAACCTCAGCATCACGTCACTGGCCGCCGTGGACCCGTCCGCCCGACCGGTCATCAAGTTCGCCGCCGGCACCGGGGCCGAAGCT
>JAOPVG010000358.1 GCA_025966255.1 Jatrophihabitans sp. | reverse complement strand
GCGCGTGTGGAGTACGGTGCGCCCAGATGATCACTGCTGACGGGCGGTGACGATCTTCTCTCTTCTGATGGACGGAGCGGTTCCCCATGCCCACTTACACTGCCCCCGGTGTCTACGTCGAAGAGGTCCCCTCATCGCAAAAGGTGCTCTCTGCGGCACCGACTGCAGTGGCGGCCTTCGTCGGCTTTACCGAACGCGCACCAGGCGATGATCCCAACGATCCGCAGGGCCTCGCCCCCCGCCTGGTGACCAGTTGGTCGCAGTTCGAGGCGCTGTACGGCAGCTTTGCCGAAGGCTGCGTGCTTCCGCTCTCGGTCTACGGGTACTTCGCCAACGGCGGCAGCATCGCCTATATCTGCCGCATCCCGAACACCGACCCCTCCGGCCAGCCCGCCCGCCTTGCGCTGCCGGCCGCCGACCGCGCGCTCGGCACGCCGCTGCAGATCGAGAGCGTCGAACCCGACGCGGACATCGCGATCGACATCGCCACCGAAGACGGCGGCACCGACGCGCCTGAAGGGCCGTCCCCGTTCACGCTCACCGTGCTTCTCGGCGGTCAGCCGGTCGAGACGTTCTCGAACCTGACCTTCGGCGCCGGCGACCACAACGTCGCGACCGTCGTCAACAAGACGTCGACGAAGATCAAGGTCGTGCTGAACGTTGACAAGGGTGTCGACCTCAACTCGCAGCTCGAGGTGCTCAAGCCCGGCCGCTACCCGCTCGAGAAGGCCGCCGCAGTTCCGGTGCCGGTGACCGGTCGCAAGTTTGCGGGCTCGGAGTCCGCTCGCAATGGGATCAACGGCCTCGCAGTCGCCGACGACGTCACGATGGTCATCGTCCCCGACCTCGTCACCGCCGCCACCAAGGAGGACGGGTCGCTCGACCTCAACCTCTGGAAGGCGGTGCAGACGGCGCTGATCTCGCACTGCGAGCAGAACGGCAACCGGATCGCCGTCCTCGACGCGCCGCCCGGGATGAACCCGCAACAGATCAAGGACTGGCGCAGCGACGTCGCGATGTACGACTCCGCCTACGCGGCGCTGTACTACCCCTGGATCAAGGTCGAGAACCCGATCGGGGTCAACGGCAATGCGGAGGTGTTCGTCCCGCCGTCGGGCCACATCGCCGGCGTGTGGGCGCGGACCGATGAGACCCGCGGCGTCTGGAAGGCGCCGGCCAACGACACCATCCGCGGCGTCCTGGACATCGAGCGCACCGTGACCCAGAACGAGCAGTCACTGCTCAACCCGATCGGCATCAACTGCATCCGCCCGTTCGGCACCCGCGGCATCCGTATCTGGGGCGCCCGCACCCTCTCCTCCGACAGCGACTGGCGTTACATCAACGTGCGGCGGCTGTTCAACATGGTCGAGGCCACCATCCTCGAGGGCACCCAGTTCGCGGTGTTCGAGCCCAACGACATGACGCTCTGGGAAGGCGTGAGCCGCACGCTCACCGGCTTCCTGCGCGGCCTCTGGTCGGCCGGTGCCCTGTTCGGCGCCACGGCGGATCAGGCGTTCTACGTCAAGTGTGACGCCGAGACCAACCCGCCCGAGTCCATCGACGAAGGCAAGCTCGTCGTCGAGGTCGGCATCGCGCCGGTCAAGCCCGCGGAGTTCGTGGTGTTCCGCATCAGCCAGCAGAAGCAGACCGCCGCGTAAGCGGCGCATCCCCGAGCCGTCGCGAGTAATGGAGAACGCACATGCCCAATGAACTTCTGAAGACCGACATGATGATCGCCCAGAACTTCTTCCTGGAGATCGACGGTGAGGTGGTCTCCTACCTTTCCGGCGTCTCGGGTCTCGACATCGAGATGGATGTCGTGAGCGCTACCCAGGTCGGCAAGGACGGCAAGCAGCAGACGATCAAGAGCCGGGGCGGCGCGAACAAGGCGCCTGACCTCAGCCTGACCCGGCTGGCCCCGACCGATGCAGCCGGCGACCCGCTGTGGAAGTGGTTCAAGGCCGTGCACGACGGCGGCCTCAAGAACTCAGACCGGGCCGGTCAGCGGAAGAGCGGCGCAGTCGTGATCTTCGACAGCACGCACTCCGAGATCGCGCGGTTCAGTTTCTTCAACGCGTGGCCCTCGAAGATCTCGACCGACGCCCTGAGCGTTGACTCCAACGACCCGATCAAGGAAACGATCACGCTGGTCTGCGAGACCCTCGAGCGCAAGAAGTGATCAGCTGTCCATGAGCAATCTGAAGACCAGCTACGAGTTCACCCTCCCGCGCGGCTACGTCGACGAAAAGGGTCAACTCCACCGCACGGGCACGATGCGGCTCGCAACGGCGCGCGACGAACTCGCGCCGTTGCGAGACCCGACCGTCAGCGGGCCCGACGATCCACGTCTCACCGTCCTGGTGCTGACTCGGGTGGTCGAGGAACTCGGCGACATCAAGACGGTCACACCGTTCGAGATCGAGGGACTGTTCGCCGTCGATCTGGCGTTCCTGCAGGACTTCTACGGCGTCATCAACTTCGGCAGCCAGGAGGAGTACGACGCCCTGCTCGCCGCGCAGGAGGCCACCCCCCTCCTCGGTAGCGATCGCGCCGGTTCGGCGCCGCCGTCAACCGCCTCGGATTCAGAAGCACCGACCGCCGCAGTGCCGGACGCAGCGCGTGACGCGACGCCGACTCGGCCACCGCTGCGCGCGGCTGTCGAGGAGCTGCCACGCCGGGCGCAATAGGCGATCGACCATGATGCGCTATCCGACAGATGCGTTGTGGCAGGAGCTCGCGTATCTGGCCTATCACCTGCACTGGCCGATGAATGAACTGCTCGACCTCGAGCACATGGATCGAGTACGGATGGTGCGAGCGGTGGCGTCGTTGAACGAGCGTGCATGGGAGGCAGTACGTGAGTACGCCCAGTAGCATCATGCCGCTCGGCGGTGACCTGCCGCTCGCGGAACGGTTTCTGTTCGAGGTGGACGGCGTCGAGATCGGCGTCTTCCGCGAGGTGTTGGGCCTCCAGGTGACGATCCAGGTTGACGAGATCGCCGAGGGTGGTCAGAACGGCTTCGTGCACAAGATGCCGTCGCGCATGACGTGGCCCAATCTCGTCTTCCGGCGCGGGCTGACGCAGAGCGACGCGCTCTTCAATTGGATGTCGAAGTCGTCCGGCGAAGGCTTCGCCGGCAACAACAACAAGCTCGTCCGGTCGACCGGGGCCGTGACAGCCCTGGACGCGATCGGCGCTCGGCTGCGTTCCTGGGAGTTCCAAGGCGTCTTCGCGGTGCGTTGGAAGGGTCCCGACTTCTCCGTCGGTACCAACCAGGCGCTCGAGGAAGAGCTCGAGGTCGCGCACCACGGGTTCAAAGCCAAGACCCAGAGCAGCGCGTGATGAGCCGCCCGAGCGAGGGCGACGCCGCGTCGGCCGCGATCAACGAGGGCTCGCTCGAGGCAAACCGGCTCGGTCCGGCAGTCGCGCAGCGGATGCGTCGCCCGGGGCCGCCGCTCGGTCGGCTCCGCCCGGCTCGGCCCGGGAGCGTCGCGTCATCCGTGCAGCGCTTCGCGGCGGCGACGTCGCGACCCATCGCGGTACGTCGAGCGCTGGAGGGACCAGCCGCGCTCTCCGTGCATCCGACGAGCGGGCCGATCGCGCCGCCGCGATGGTGGACCCCGACCCGCGCGGCCGAACGCGATTCGCTGCCGCCCGTCGCGGTGGCCGAGTTGCCGGCCCGCGGTCTGCCCCGAGCCGTGCGGCGAGTGCCGAACGAACAGACGTGGACGCCCGGCGGCATCGCAGTCGGCATGAAGGCAGACGTGGTGCAGGTCCCGCGGCGCGCTGAGGTCACCGCGGCCGGTCCGATGCTGATGCAACAGGACCGGGCTCGGCTCACCCCACCGCGTGCCGCGGATCGTCGCGCCTCCACAGTGGCAGGCAACGTCGAATCTTCCGGATCGGCGGATCCACCAGCGGGGCCGCCGCCCGGAGGCGGCAGCGGGCCGTCCACACCGCCGACCGGTGCAACGGCCGTCTCCGGGGCGGCGAACGCCCAGCCCGCCGCTGTGCCCCCGGGCGCGACCTTCGGCAGCACCCGTCCGGCGCCGGTCGGTTCGCGCTTTCTCGCGGCCGTGCGGCGCACACCGGCACCAGCGCCGGCCGCCCGGCACCAGCGATCAACTACTCAGCCGCCAACGGCCGCCGTTCGACGCCGCGGATCGATGGGCCTGCCCGCTGCTGTCTCGACGACGCCGCCCGCTGCTGTCTCGACGACGCCGGCAGCCTCGGTCGCAGCGCCGGTGGCTGCATCTGCCGCCGTCGCTGCTGCGGCTGATCATCAGCCGCGACATGCGGTCGACCGCGCTACCGCGCTCCCGACTGGACCCGCGGCTGAGGGCGGCGCCTCGCCTGCGAGCGCGTCTGCGCCCAACCCGGCTGCGCCGCCCGCGGCTGGGGCTTCGCCGGACCGCGCTTCGGCCGGACCACTGCCCGTATCGGCTGCGACCAAGCCTGGTCCGAGCGCGTCGGGCACCGACAACCCGCCGGTGCCCGGCACCGTCCAGCGCAGTCCGAGCGGGCCAACGGCCGAGCCTGCGGCCTCGCCCGCGGGCAGCGCCGATGTAGCGCCGACGCTCGGAACCTCGCTGCGTCGGATCACCGCCGCGCCGGTGATTCACGGCACCGAGTTCGGCGGCTTCCGGGCGCCCGGCACGGGCATGACGCCGCGAGTTGCGCCGTTGCGACGCATGATCGGCGCGACGCATCCACTGCGTCCAGCCGCGCGCGCCGCCGACGCAGTGCCCCGGCCCGCCGCCGTACCGATGGCGGCCCGCGCCGCTACTCCCGACGCCACTCCACCCCACTCCGGGTCGCTGCCGACAGCGCCCGTCGCATCGACGCCCATCGCGGCACCGGCGCCGTCAACACCCACCGCGGCGCCCGCAGCACCGGCGGCATCGACACCGCACGGTGCGTCGGCCCCGTCCGCGGCATCGCCGTCCGTGGCATCGCCGTTCACCGCATCGCCGCCCGCCGCATCGCCGTCCGCCCAATCGGCTTCCGCCTCGCCGGCATCGTCGGCGCCACACTCGGATGCGCCGGTCGTATCAGCGTCGTCGGCCTCGGTGTCCGCCAACCCCGCCGTCATCCACCGCTTCCCGGCTGGACCGACCGATTCCGGCGATGTCGACCTCGCCTCGAACGGTCCGGACGCAGCGCCGGCCTCCAGTCCCGAACGAACCCACCCAGCCGCGGTCGCGTCCCGGGGCGGGCGAGGTCTCGCCTTCGCCAGCACTCGCTCGATACGGC
>JAOPVG010000166.1 GCA_025966255.1 Jatrophihabitans sp. | reverse complement strand
GCCGGGACGAAGCAGACGACGAACTCCGGCGACGGGGTGAAGTGCTCGTAATAGGACTTGTCGGCGAGCGAATCGATGTGCGTGCGCAGGTGGCGGGCGTGCGCTTTCAGGCGGGCCGCGCGAGTGTTCTCGTCCTTGGCCTCCATCGCCTCGAGATAACCGGCGAAGGCCACCTTGGAGTCGACGATCACGCTCTTTCCACCGACGAGGCGCACGACGAGGTCGGGCCGGACCTTGCCGTCGGGACCGGTGGCGGTGGCCTGGGTGACGTAGTCGATGTGCTCGGTCATGCCGGCGGCCTCGACCGCCCGCTCGAGCTGCATCTCGCCCCAACGCCCGCGGACCTGCGGCGCGCGCAACGCCGTGACCAGCTGATTCGTCTCGACCCGCAACTGCTCGGACGTCGTGCGCATCGTGCCCACCTGCTCGAGCAGCTTGGAGTACGAGCCGGCGCGATCCTTCTCGACGGCGTTGAGCTGGTGCTGCACGCGCTCCAGCGACTCGCGCAGCGGACCGACCATGCCCTCGATGGCCTGTTGGCGCTGGGCGAGATCGCCGTCGGCGTTGGCTTTGACGGTGGCCAACTTCGCTTCGGCGAGCGCGGCGAACGCCTCGTTGTTGCGGGTCAGCGCGTCGCCGGCCAGTGAGGCGAAGGCCTCGCGCAGGCGCGCCTCGGCGCGAGCCTGCGATTCCTCGCGCTCGAGCGTGAACTGCTCGCGCTCGACCGCGGCGCCGCGTTCGGCGGCCAGCGTGGCGCCGAGCCGAGCGATCTCGGCCTGGGCGGAGTGCAGGTCGGTCTGGGCCCGGCCACGGGCGGCGAGCCAGCCGATCACGGCGCCGGCGGCGAGCATCAGCGCGGCGACGATTAAGGCAGTGGCGTTCATGTGTTCGATGCTCACACCAGAGTCCGACAGTTTCGTGATCCGACGCGCCGAAGGCCCGCGCCGGTCGTCCGTAGACTCGCAACCTGTGAGCCTCACCATCGGAATTGTCGGCCTGCCCAACGTCGGCAAGTCCACGTTGTTCAACGCCCTGACGAAGAACGACGTCCTGGCGGCCAACTACCCGTTCGCGACCATTGACCCCAATGTCGGCGTGGTCGGGGTGCCCGACAAGCGCCTGGATGTGCTCGCCGGGATCTTCAACTCGGCGAAGATCATCCCGGCCACCGTGTCGTTCGTCGACATCGCCGGCATCGTCCGAGGCGCCAGCACGGGGGAGGGGCTGGGGAACAAGTTCCTCGCCAACATCCGCGAGGCCGATGCCATCTGTCAGGTGATCCGCGCGTTCAGTGACCCCAACGTCGTGCACGTCGACGGCAAGGTCAGCCCGGCCGACGACATCGAAACGATCAACACCGAACTGATCCTGGCCGACCTGCAGACGATCGAGAACGCGATCCCGCGGCTGCAGAAGGAGGCGCGGTTGCACAAGGACCGGGCCTCGTTGCTCGCCGCTGCGGAAGAGGCGCGCGAGGCTCTACAGCGCGGGCAGACGATCTTCGGATCCGGGCTGGACCGCGGGCCCCTTCGCGAGCTGCAGCTCATGACGGCCAAGCCGTTCCTGTACGTCTTCAACGTCGACCCGGACGAGATCGCGAACCCGGAGTTCACCGACGACCTGCGCGCGCTCGTCGCCCCGGCGCACGCGATCTTCTTGGACGCCAAGACAGAGTCGGAGCTCATCGAGCTGGACGCCGACGAGGCCCTGGAACTGTTGCAGTCGATGGGTCAGGAGGAGTCGGGTATCGACCAGCTCGCCGGCGTCGGGTTCGAGACGCTTGGCCTGCAGACCTATCTCACGGCCGGGCCGAAAGAGGCCCGGGCCTGGACGATCAAGGTCGGCGCCACCGCGCCCCAGGCTGCCGGCGTGATCCACACCGACTTCGAGCGCGGCTTCATCAAGGCCGAGGTCGTGTCATTCGACGAGCTGGTCGCCGCCGGTTCGATGGCCGAGGCGAAGGCGCGCGGCAAGGTCCGCATCGAGGGCAAGGACTACGGCATGGCCGACGGCGACGTCGTCGAATTCCGCTTCAACGTGTGAGTGAGCTCAAGAACCCAGCAAAAATGGGCCCTAGAGGCCCTGTTGATCATGGTTAGTCCGCAAAAAGTCCGCAGAATATTTCGCCGAGGTCGCCGAACGCATCAGTTCTGAGGCCGCGTTTCGGGTCCGATCCTCGGCCGTCGGCCACAGGTGGGCGTAGGTCCGCAGCGTCGTCGTGGCCGATGCGTGACCGAGCGCGCGCTGCACAGTGACGACGTCACAGCCGGCCGCGATGAGCCCCGAGGCGTAGAAGTGGCGCAGGTCGTGAAGCCGGATTCCGGCCAGGCCGGCGCTCTTCTGGGTGAGGCGCCACCAGTAGCCGACGGTGTTCTGGTGCGGCGGGTAACCAGGCTCGCCATGGAACAACCAACGCGCCACAGCGCGCTTGTCGGTGTAGGTGTCGACGTGGTGAGCAAGCATCGCGACGAGCTCGTCGGGCAGGTTGACGACGCGCTCGGAGCCGTACTTGGGCGCCTTGATCTCGATCTCTCCGGCACTGACGCGTTGCACCTGCCGGGTGAGGTTGAGCTTGCGACGGAGGAAGTCGATGTCGCTGACCTGCACGGCGGCCGCCTCACCGAGCCGCAGCCCGGCGAACGCGCACAGGGCGACGAAACTGCGGAAGGGCGCGTCCGCGGCATCGAGCAACGCCCCGACCTCCTCCACCGTCGGAATCGTCATGCTGGCCTCGGGCCGGCGTTGTCGCGGCAGGCGCACGTTCTCGGTGG